>CAKZSB010000112.1 GCA_937920585.1 uncultured Granulosicoccaceae bacterium
TGATAGGCATCGCCGATCGACTGTTCAAAGTGTTGCAGCTGCTGTTCGTGAACCAGATTTACCGTACAGCCACCGAAGCCTGCGCCGGTCAGCCTGGCGCCCAGCACGCCCTGCGTTCCGGCGGCGAGTTCCACCAGCGTATTCAGTGCATCACTGGAGACTTCGTAGTCATCACGCAGTGACGCGTGGGACTCGAACATCAGTTCGCCAAACCGTGCAAGGTCATTGTTGCGCAGAGCTTCTACTGCGAGGCGTACCCGCTGTTGCTCGCTGACAACGTGTGTGGCACGTTTTAACAATTCGGGTTGCTGTTCGAACCGTTGCCGGTGTTCGGCGAGCTGTTCGGGCGTGACATGTGCCAACTGGCTTGCGCCACTCACCGGGGCCAGTATTTCGAGCGCCTGCTGTGTTTCGGTGACTCGCTCGTTGAACTTTGATTCGCTCAGTTCGCGGCGCTGGTTGGTGTTGATCAGCACGATTCGATAGTCGCCCAGCGTCAGTGGAATCTGCTCGCAATCGAGGGTTTGGCAATCGAGTTGCATGGCGTGATCGCGCTCGGCGAACGCCACCGCGTATTGATCCATGATGCCACACTGCACGCCGACGAAATCATTCTCGGCGCGCTGGCTCATCTTCACAAGCTCGAGCAGATCGAGTTTGCGATCAAACAGGCTGTTGATGGCAAACGCGGTAACCACCTCGATCGCCGCCGATGACGAAAGCCCGCCGCCGTTGGGTACATTGCCGCTGTAGAGACACTCGAAACCACCGTCGAGCGGTGCCCTGGCGACAAACTGCTGCAGCACACCCAGTGGATAGTTGATCCAGTGATCGCCGTATTTGCGATTGGCCTGATCGGCCGACAGCACGGCGATCAGATCGAAGTTGGTGGAGGCCAGCTGGTAGCTGAGCGATTCAGTGGGCCGGATCATCAGGGTGGTGCCGTATTCGATCGCACACGGAAACACCAGGCCGCCGTTGTAGTCGGTGTGATCGCCGATCAGGTTGACCCGCCCTGGCGCAAAGAAGGTTCGCACCGGCTGGTTCGATGCGCCATAACGCTCTATAAACTGATCGTACAGAGACTGCTTCATCGGTTTCCGGTGGTTTGCCTGACAGGAAGATGGTGATTTATCGAATTCACTCCCGAGCCAGTATTTGCTCTGGTTGTGTTTGATGACAGGAAATGGAACAATGTTCCAAAAAGTATAAGAGCGCTGGTTTCGGGCTGTCAATCTAAATGAGTCGGGTGAGTTCGGATTTCTAATGACCAGTCGTATGTCTTCCAGTGATAGCGCACAGGGCAGCGCCTCTGCATCGACCGGGCAGGCGCGCGACCGGTCTGCTGCTGCCGAATCGGGGAAATCCACTGCCAGCGGCGGCTTTGCCCGCAGCATTCGCCTGCTCGATGAAATCGTCAGTCACGGGCCGCTTCGCTTCGCCGAATTGCAGGAGCGTCTGTCGGTGCCGAAGGCATCTTTGCACCGCGCGCTGCACGATCTGCAGGCCGAAAGGCTGGTGCAGTTCGATGACCGCAGCCTTACCTACAGCGCGGGTTACCGCGTGCTCGAACTGGCAAACCGGGTCTGGGTGCGCTCGGATCTGCGCACGCTTGCGAGCGATCAACTGGAAAAACTGGCGCGCCTGAGCGATGAGACGGTGCAACTGTCGGTACTGGCTGATACCCACGCGGTTTACATTGACAGCGTCGAGAGCACCAATAATGTGCGGATGTCGATGAGTATTGGCAACAAGGTGCCGGTTTACTGCACCGGTGCCGGTAAAGTATTGCTGGCTGGTTGTACGGAAACAGAACAACGCGACATCATCGGCCGCATTCAGTTTGCTGTGTTCACCCCGAATACCATTACCCGCAAAGAGCAACTGATGGATGAGCTTGTAGCGATCAGGGCGCGTGGCTATGCCGATGACAACGAAGAACACTTTGCCGGCATTCGTTGTGTGGCTGCGGCAATCGTCGACAGTGCCAATTCGCCAGTTGCTGCGATCAGCATCACTGCACCCACGTTTCGCACCGAGCACAAACGCATCGTGCAATGGCGCAAGTGGCTGATGGCGGCGACGTCCGAAATATCGATGCGGCTGTCGCCGGTGGCGCGCCGCTAATTCAATCAAACACTGCTGGCTGAACAGGCAAACATGGCAACGGTCGAACTGAAAAACGCGGTCAAGCGCTTTGGCGATACCCAGGTCATTCACGGAGTCGACCTGCAGCTTGAGCACGGCGAATTCGTGGTGTTCGTCGGTCCTTCGGGGTGTGGCAAGTCGACCCTGCTGCGACTGATCGCAGGGCTGGAAAATCTCACGGAAGGCAGCATCCATATCGGTGGCGACGATGTCACTGACATGGCCGCCGTCGATCGCGGCATTGCCATGGTGTTTCAATCCTATGCGCTGTACCCGCACATGACTGTAGAACAGAACATGGGTTTCGGGCTGCGCATGAATGGCGTGGATAAAGCCATTGTTCGCGAAAAGGTCGAGGCGGCAGCGCAGACGCTGCAGCTGACTGAACTGCTCGAACGCAAACCGCGCAACCTGTCGGGCGGGCAGCGTCAGCGCGTCGCGATTGGTCGCGCCATCGTGCGTGACCCGCGGGTATTCCTGTTCGATGAACCGCTTTCCAATCTGGATGCCGAGCTGCGCGTTGAAATGCGACTGCAGATAGCCCGTTTGCACAGCCAGCTCGACAGCACCATGATCTACGTGACCCACGATCAGGTCGAGGCGATGACGATGGCTGATAAAATCGTCGTGCTTAGAGCGGGCAAGGTAGAGCAGGTGGGCAGTCCGCTGGAGCTCTATCATCATCCGGCCAATCTGTTTGTCGCCGGTTTCATCGGTTCGCCGCGAATGAATTTTCTCAAAGCAAAGCTGCTTGCGCCATCGAGCTCAATTTCCACCAT
>CAKZSB010000113.1 GCA_937920585.1 uncultured Granulosicoccaceae bacterium
AGCATATGCGCAACGTTCGAACAGCAGCTGCCCAGCTGGGGCCGATTCAACGAGCAGACAGCAGAGCCGAGGTGGTGCAGCGGATGCTGGCACTGTTGCAACGCGCGAAGCGGGAGCGGTGTGATTTTCTGGTTTTTCCGGAGCTTGCGCTGACGACGTTTTTCCCGCGCTGGTATCACGAAGATCGACGCTATGCCGATCAGTGGTTCGAAACGCAAATGCCCGGCCCGGCAACCCAACCCCTGTTCGACGCTGCGCGCGAAGCGGCTATGGGCATGACCTTCGGCTATGCCGAGCTAACGCCTGAGGGCGAGCACTTTAACAGTTCCGTGCTGGTGGATCGCAGTGGCGAGATTGTCGGCAAGTACCGAAAAATTCACCTGCCTGGGCACGCCGAGTTTGATCCGGAGCGATCGTTTCAGCACCTCGAAAAACGCTACTTTTTACCCGGTGATCTGGGATTTCCGGTGTTCCGGGCGCTGGGCGGCTTATTGGGCATGTGCATTTGCAACGATCGTCGCTGGCCGGAGACCTATCGCGTGATGGGGCTGCAAGGGGTGGAGATGATTACCCTGGGATTCAATACACCTTCAGTTAATTCGCAAAACCCGGATGAGGGGCCGCAGATGCGTATGCATCATCACAAGCTGTCGCTGCAGGCTGGCGCCTACCAGAATTCCACCTGGGTAGTTGCGGTGGCCAAAGCGGGTGTGGAAGATGGCCATCCAATGGTCGGCGGGAGTTGTATTGTCGATCCGAACGGAATAATCATCGCTGAGTCGACGAGCGAAGAAGATGAACTGGTGATAGCGGATTGTGATCTGGATGCCACGCGTTTCGGCAAACAGACGATCTTTGATTTCAAGCGCCATCGACGCATCGAACACTACACAAATATTACATCACAGGTTGGCGTTGTCGAGCCTGCGGAGTAGATTCCATGCAAAACTTCGATCTGGTAATTAAAGGTGGCACAGTCGTGACGGCCGCGGATACCTATTCTGCGGATATTGCGATTTGCGATGGCCGCATCGCCATGATTGGCGAAAATCTTTCCGCCAGCCAAACTATCGACGCCTCAGGCAAGCTGGTTTTGCCGGGTGGTATCGAGGCGCACTGCCATGTCGAGCAGGCCTCCGCCGCCAACATCATGAGTGCCGATGATTTCTACAGCGGCAGTGTGTCTGCGGCGTTTGGCGGCAACACCTGTTTTGTGCCATTCGCCGCCCAGCATCGCGGCCAGAACCTGCTTGAAATCACCCGCACGGCGATGGACAGTGCAGCACAAAAGGCGGTTATCGATTACGCCTTTCACCTGATCATCTCCGATCCCACCGAAGAATTGATGCAGTCTCACCTGCCGGAATTGATCGAGCAGGGCTGTACGTCCTTCAAGGTTTATATGACCTACCCGCTGCTGAAGATCGCCGATCGGCAGATTCTGGATATTCTCTCGCTGGCACGAGAACGCGGCGGCACGACGATGGTGCACGCCGAAAATGATGATGTCGTGGCGTGGCTGGCGGATCGTCTTATCGAAAGAGGCCACGAGGCACCAAAGTTTCACGCCGTTAGTCATCATCCGTTGGCCGAGGCAGAGGCGGCCAGACGTGCAATCGATCTGGCGCGACTGGCCGACAGTCGCTTGCTGATCGTGCATGTATCAACAGAGGAAGCGGCTGCCAGTGTGCGGCGAGCGCGCAATGCCGGTGCGGCGATTTTTGCTGAAACCTGTCCGCAGTATCTTTTTCTGACGGCGGACGATCTGGATCGCGATGGCTATGAGGGGGCAAAGTTCTGTTGCTCGCCGCCGCCTCGCGATAAGGCTGCCCAGGCGGCTATGTGGCAGGGCTTGCAGAACGGTACGTTTCAGGTGTTTTCATCGGATCATGCGCCCTACCGTTTCGACGAAACCGGCAAATTCAAAACCAGCCCGACACCAACGTTCAAACAGATTGCCAATGGCGTACCCGGGATTGAAACTCGTATGCCATTGTTATTTTCGGAAGGTGTGGGCAAAGGGCGAATCTCGTTGAACGAGTTCGTCGCACTGACCTCAACCAATGCGGCAAAAATATATGGTCTCTATCCGAAAAAAGGTAGCATAGTGGTTGGGGGAGATGCCGATCTGGCGATCTGGGATCCGCAGTGGACGCGAACCATCAGCCACGAAATGTTGCACGATAATATGGACTACACGCCGTATGAGGGCAGGCAGGTAACCGGCTGGCCGACGACGGTTATCAGCCGCGGGCGGGTAGTGGTTAGTGACGGGCAGTTACACGTGGAGCGCGGTTCCGGCGAGTATGTGCAGCGAGCACCGCTGCCGGTGCCACCGGATAACGACGATGCGCTGCTGGCGCCACAGCGAAACTTCGGCGCCAGCTTGTTATAAACGCGCGTCGGTTTCCGCGCTAACGCGAGCTACAGTAACTCGCGCAATTCGTGGTGGCGGTTACTGGTGTAGGGGCGAACTTCTTCCGCCCAGCGGCCGCGTTCACAGGCTTGCGCCCAGGCGTCACTGGTCAGGACATGCGGGCCATCTATTTCATAACAGGCGCTGTAACGTGGTGCTTTGTCGCCCATCGTCACCAGCTCTCCGCCGAGCGCGAGTTGAAAGGGTTCTGCGCGAAATCGTTGCACGGCGTGCACGCCCTCCACTTCGAGCAGATAGGGTACGTGCTCGTCGTTGTAAACTTCATTGAAAATAGCCTCTTTGTCGGGTTCAACATCCATGCTGACCACGAGGACAAAACGGGTAGTAGCGGGCATTGCGTGCTCCTTGGCGCGTGGGAGCAACATTGTAGCGCTTAATAGCGGGTACGGGTGCAAGGGGGTGGCACGTCCATATGCCGTTGACAAACTGCGGTTGTTGGGGGGCAATCGCAGTCGTCGGAGTTCCTTCACGCCCGCGATGATGTCATGACGATATGCGGGTCGTCAAGTCAGCTTTACGTAAAAATATTCGTATTGCAGGGCGGCGATAGTTGCGTCATATTGTTTGGTTTGGCAACCGAGCAGGCGGATTAATGCAATCGACCCAATTTGATCTAGGCGGCAGGCGCGCGATAATTACCGGCGGTGCTCAGGGCATCGGCAAAGCGATCGCGGAGCGGTTTCTGGCCTCTGGTGCGAAAGTAGCACTCTGGGATGTCGATCCCATGCTCGAAGAGACAGCCAGTGAACTTGGTGGCGCTGGCGATGTTATCGGGCAAAAAGTGGATGTATCAAACTTCGACGCTGTGAAGGCTGCGACCGACGAGGTGGTGGCCCAGTGGGGCGGGGTGGATATCCTGTGTGCAAACGCTGGAATCGCAGGCCCGACGAGCACCTTGTGGGAGTATCCGATCGATCAGTGGCTTGCAGTGCAGAATGTCAATGTGAATGGTGTTTTCTACTGTGCGCGGGCCGTTGTGCCGCACATGATTGCGCAAAATTACGGGCGAATAATCAACACCGCATCGATCGCGGGCAAGGAAGGTAATCCAAACGCCTCTGCCTACTCAACTTCCAAAGCCGCGGTGATTGGTATGACTAAATCACTGGGCAAGGAATTATCGCAACACAATATCTCGGTAAACTGCATCACCCCGGTGACGGCAGACACGCGCATCCTCGATCAGATGAGTGAAGAATTCATCGAATACATGCGCTCGAAGATCCCGCGCGGGCGCTTCATTACCGTGGCCGAAATTGCGGCAACGGTCAGTTGGATGGCCTCGGAGGAAAACGGTTTCACCACCGCCGGTATATACGATCTTTCGGGTGGTCGTGCGACCTACTGAATGGTGGCCGGGCCCGAATGGTTAACCGAAGAAGCTGTGCGAGGCGATAATAAATCCGACGCAGCCGAGCAAGGTCAGCAGGGTTTTTATACTGGCTATGCGCATCTGGATGAGCTGTCCTGTTGAGTAATGGCCTGGCGACAGTTGTGCCGGGCCTGTTACAACAGATATGCGTTCGGGGTGGTCGAATTCAAGCGCGGCTTACCTGCCTTGCGGGGCTGCGATGAGCATCGGCACCGAGGATGAGCGCTTTCAGTGCTTGCTCGACTTCGAGCGCACACTCAATTATCGCGGCTATCCCGTCACGCCGGATCGTGGCATTCAGTGCATCGAAGGGGATTTGCCGGTGCTGTTGTCGGCAGCCCACAGCTGTGCGCATAAGCGCAGTGGCATGATGAAAATGGAAGAGGAGTTCACCGCGGCGATTGCCTGTTATCTTGCTGATCAACTCGGTTGCAGTGCCATATTTCTGCGCAGCGCATGCGACGAAGATCCGAACTATCAGAAAAATTCACACTATAAGGACAAATTGGGAGCGCTTGCCAAACGTTGCGGTGCGCGCTTTGTTATCGATTTGCACGGCATGATCAATCGCCACGGAATGGGAGTGGCATTGGGCACGATGAACGATCGTGCCTGTTGCGGAGCGCGAGTCTTGCAGCCATTTGTAGAGGCAGGTTTTGAATCCACCCTTGAGTCGCAATTGTCTGCTCGCCACCCGCAAGCCTGGCGCCGGGTCGTATTGAATCACTCGCGATTCACCGGTGGTCTTCGCAGCCACACGATCACACGTTTTGCAGTAGAGCAGCTGGGTCTGGCGGCGGTGCAGGTGGAGCTTGCGTCGATATGCAGGGTGATTTACTCGGCGCCGGGTGAAGACTGGCCGCAGGCCTACGCGGGGTTGCCTCGGGCGATTTCCCGCAGTGTCGATGCGTTGCGTGGACTGGCGTTAGATGTTGTCCGGGGAATGTGAAATTGGCTGAATTGAAAACCTGCTTCAGTAATGCGCAACGGCCCTGTTCGACGGAGAAAATGCAATGACGCAAGAGCTGTTGTGGCTGGCCTTGCTGGCTTTTCTGTGTGCCGGCGTAATCAAGGGGATCGTTGGAATCGGTCTGCCGACAGTCACCATTTCTATCATGTCGCAAGCAACCGATCCGCGCATACCGATAGCGCTATTACTGATCCCCGCATTGATAACCAATACCTGGCAAATTATTCGCGGCGGACAAATTGCCAGAAGCTTTCGCATGCTCTGGCCCTTTGCAGCAACAATGTTTGTATTCATTTTTATTTCCGCAAGGTACGCAGCGGTTGCGGCAACTGACACGTTGATTATCGGCATCGGTCTGGTGGTGGTGTTATGGACGCTGACCAGTCTTATTAAAGCGCCGCCAAAAGTCCCCGATCGCCTGGATCGTCCGGTGCAAATTGCCAGTGGTATCGTGGCTGGTATCATTGGCGGGTTAACGGCAATCTGGTCGCCGCCGATGGTTATGTATTTGTTGTCGCGGCGAGTGGAAAAAGATGATTTTCTGCGCTTTACCGGTTTCATCATCATCGCCGGCACAATCCCTCTTACCGCCGGTTATCTGTCCACCGGGTTGCTGACACGCGAGCTCGCCGTGTACTCGGTTTTTATGATAGTGCCTACGCTGGCAGGATATGCCCTGGGGGAGCGGTTGCGCGGCCGGCTTGATCGCGAGCAGTTTCAGAAGGTGGTACTGGTTGTGTTTTGCGTGATGGGGCTGAACCTTATACGCAAGGCAATCGTTTAGTTAATCCGTACCCGCGTATTGCGAAGAAACTCACCGTAGAGCTGCAGCTCCAGTTCCTCAAAGCCTGCGATCTTGCCCAGGCCGAGTTCTTCGGCGCTGACTTTGGCGCTGGCGTTGAAGGCCAGGGTCCGCTCCCCGGTTATAGGGTTTATGGCGGCGCCAATGAAGCGTGATTTCAATACAATCGGGTGAAGCACGCCTCGCAGATTCAGTTCTCCGCTGATCTGCATGGTGTCTTTGGAGACCATGTCGACGTTGGTGCTGGTGAATCGGCCGACTGGAAATTGCCGACTGTTAAACAGCCGGGTCTCACTGAGCAGGGCGCTATCTGAGCGATCGTTCGCGCTGGCGCTCTGCAGGTGAATGATCGCTTCGAGCCGCGTGCGTTCGGGAAACTTTTCGTTGAAATCGAGGGTTGCGGCGAATCGATCGAAGGACAGCAGCGTGTTGTTGTTTTCGGCGACCGGGGCACTCAGGGTGAGGTAGGAGAGCGAAGGCGAGAGCACATATTCACCGATCGGCAAAGCCTGAACTTCGCTGTAGTAGCTGGGCAGCGGTTTGGTCGTGCAGCCATTGCCCAGCATGACTATGCCGGCCAGCATCGCGCAGCGCAGCGGGTGTGTATCGGATCGTTGTTTGTTATTCCTGGTTGTCAGCATGAGCCTGGTATTGCCTTTGCGTGCGGACCGGACAACGCCCGCCTTCGGGTTGCGCGACCGGGAGTACTATCCGGTGGTTACAGCTAACGGTAGACGCCGTCCCAGGGTTCGTCGCTGATTTGCGCGCGCTTACCGTCGCTGGATACCTCAGGCCGATTGAGTGTGAACATGCTCTCCTGATTGACGACGGAGTAGTCCATGTAACCGAGCCTTGCGATGGGCTGCATGCGCGCTATGTCCACTATGCCATCATTGATGTAGCTTTCGTCGATGTACACGCCGACTACTTCGCAAATCACGAGATTGAAGCAGAATTCTTTGTCGGGGTTGGGGCGTGGTAGCGGCAGGCTTTTCCAGTAGCGGCACTCGAAGGCCGCGGGACTGGCTGCAACCCGGGGGGTGCTAACGAGTTCGCATGCGGTGGTTTCAAGCTCGGCCAGCGCGAATTCGTCGACGTCAGCATCGACGGCAGCGCTGCTCATGTTCATCGAGTCGCAGAGTGCCATTGTTGCCAGTGAGCAGGTGCAATCGCGGGTCTCTTCAATGTTGCGCAGAGTATCTTTGCGGCCGCCAACCGAGAACGCCACCATCGGCGGCTGGTCGGAAATTCCGTTAAAGAAACTGTACGGTGCGAGATTCAGTTCGCCTGCGGCATTGCGGGTGGAGATCCAGCCGATCGGACGCGGTACCACCAGCGCCTTGAACGGATTGAACCGCAGGCCATGGTTGTTTTTCTCGGTTTCGTAGAACATGCGAGCACTGTGATTCAGGGCATTCCAGTATACCTGTGCTGCACTGTGTCAGTACACCATGGATTGCTTGTCGATATTGCGTGGACTGGCTTTGCGGCAGTCGGGTCGTTATGCTTTGCGCTGTTTGACGGAAAAGCAATTCGATGACCCAGAACCGCTTGACGATACGGCGCCCGGACGACTGGCACTTACACCTTCGCGATGGTGCCATGCTGGACGCAGTGCTGCCTGAAACCACACGTCATTTCGGCCGCGCGTTGATTATGCCGAACCTCGTGCCGCCGGTTGTCAGCGGCGATGACGCAAAGCGTTATCGCGAGCGAATAGTTTCAGCGGTTCCAGGTGATGCGCAATTTGAACCGCTGATGACGCTCTATCTCACCGAGGCCACTCAGGCTGAGGATGTCGTTGCGGCCCATCGAGCCGGATTGATTCACGCGGTAAAATTGTATCCCGCGGGTGCGACGACAAACTCGGATTCCGGAGTCAAATCGATGGACCGGGTAACGGGCGTGCTGGAGCAGATGGCAGAGGCTGGTGTGCCACTGTGTGTACACGGTGAAGTGACCGATGCATCGATCGACATTTTCGATCGCGAGGCAGTATTCATTGACCGCGTGCTGAATCCCTTGCGCGAGCGGGTGCCGAAGCTGCGGGTGGTGATGGAGCATGTGACGACCCGCGATGGCGTGCAATACGTGCTCGGCGCCGGCGACAGTATGGCCGCCACCATCACCACGCATCATCTGATTATCAATCGCAATCATTTGCTGGTGGGCGGGATTCGGCCACACTATTACTGTTTGCCGATCGCCAAGCGTGAAGAACATCGGCTGGCATTGCGCGAGGCGGCCTGCTCAGGCGATCAGCGTTTTTTTCTCGGCACCGACAGTGCGCCGCATTTACAGCATCTGAAGGAAAACGCCTGTGGCTGTGCCGGCGTGTTTAACGCCAGCAACACGCTTTCCTGTCTGGCGCATGTGTTTGAAGAGGAGCAGGCGCTCGATCGGCTCGAGGCGTTTGCGTCGCTCAACGGGCCGCGCTTCTATGGCCTCGAACCCAACCCGCAGTCGGTCACACTGGTGCGGCAATCGCAGGCCGTTGTCTACCCGGCAGAGATTGAAACGAGCGACGGGCCGGTCACGGTGTTTGACCCCGGCTTTGATCTGTACTGGGCTGTGCACTGAGCAAATGTGCGTCATTGCCAGCGCCGATGTGTCGTGCTGGCTGATATAATCGGGCGATTCCCTGAGCCAGAGTAGCTATCCATGTTCCAGAATACATTTCCGGATGACCAGTCGATGGCGTCACTGGCCGCCAATATGTTGCTGGAAATCGAGGCGGTGCACTTTCGCACCGACCCTCCCTACAAGCTTACTTCGGGGCTGGCGAGTCCGGTCTACATCGATTGCCGCAAACTGATTTCCTACCCCCGCGTGCGCGCAGCGCTGATGGATTTTGCCGTCGCCAAACTCTACCGCGATGTGGGTTTTGAATCATTCGATGCTGTTGCCGGTGGCGAGACAGCCGGCATTCCGTTTGCCGCCTGGATTGCCGAGCGCATGGGGCTGCCGATGTTGTATGTGCGAAAGAAGCCAAAGGGTTTTGGCCGGGATGCGCAGATCGAGGGCGATCTGAGCGAGGGCCAGCGTGTGTTGTTAGTTGAAGACCTCACCACCGATGGCGGTTCGAAACTGAAATTTGCCGATGCCCTGCGCACCGCCGGGGCGCAAACGGCACACACCATGGTGGTGTTCTACTACGATATTTTCCCCGATACCCGATCGCGTCTCGCCGAGCGCGGTCTCACGCTGCATCATCTTGCCAGCTGGTGGGATGTACTCAAGGTTTGCAGACAGCACCAGCACTTTGATGCAGAGACGCTGGACCAGGTGGAAAAATTTCTCAACCAGCCGCTGCAGTGGTCCGCCGACCACGGGGGCGCCTACGAGCCGGTTGCATAGCAAACTGTTGAAAACCGGCGTTGCGAAAATTTTTTCGCTATTGCCCGGTAACAATCTGTCACGGCGAGGGTAGAAAGAGCTAACCGGAACAGCGGACGGCTATTGGACGACATTGCCCTACAGATTCAGCGAGTACTTGACGGCGACATCGAAGCGTTTGCGTACATTGTGCGCCTCTACCAGGATCGCCTGTTTCATTTCCTCAGCCGGCTGGGCTTGTCGCAGAGTCAATGCGAAGACACTGCCCAGGAGGCGTTCGTCAGGGCGATGCGCCATCTGCATCGTTTTGATCCGTCCAGAGCGACGTTCACTACCTGGCTTTTTACGATAGCCAGAAATCTTGCATTAACGCATCTCAAGCGAGAAGCGCGCGCGCCGCAGCAGTCAGCCGCACCGCTGGAATCGCTTGCAGATTCCGGTTCAGCCCCCGATACGCTGGTTGAATTCAGCCAGCTTAAAGCGCAGGTGCAGCAATGTCTTGCGAGTCTCAGTGCCGCCGATCGCACGGTGCTGGCGCTCGCGTACGACGATGCATTCAGCAATCGTGAGGCGGCCACAATCGCACAGTGTAGCGAGGCGGCGTATCGCACGCGGCTGCATCGTGCAAGAAGCAAACTCAGGCACTGTCTGGAGCAATCCGATGCCATCAAATAAACCGACATTCGACGAAGTTGAGCAATTGCTGCGCGATGGACTTGCCAGCACGCCGGTCGGCTTCGAGCAGCGTGTGCTGGATGAGTTGCCGACCCGATATCGGCAAACCAACAGCGGCAGATTCCTTGGATTTGTGACCTGGCTGGGGGCTGGTCTGGGGGGATGTTTCGGGTTTGCGCAGGTGTTGCGGTACGTCTTCGGTATCTGGTTTGCGAGTGCTGCCGGCTAGATGACTGTGAAAACTAATGACGACACCTACCTCGAGGAGACTGTGAAAGTGTTTGAGCATGAAAATCAACCAGAGTTACGTAACGAGCAGTCGGTGCCTCGAAAACCCTGGCTGGCCGGGTTAATGTCGCTGCTGCTGCCGGGCCTTGGCCAGCTCTATAACGGACAGCCGAACCGGGCGATATGGTTTTTCATTGTGTTTGTGCTGGTGGCTTTGCCGTTAACCGTCTTGGTCGCGCTGGCGTTGCCGGGCGGTTTTTTACTGCCGGGTTTGCTGCTGGCGCTGGCGGCGACTTTATTGACCTGGATGATGGCGGCGGCAGATGCCTGGGTGCAGGCGCGACGACAGCAGCAGTTCAGCATTCAGCGGTGGCAGACCAATGGTTTGTATGCGCTGGTATTTATAATAGGGGCCGGAGTCATTTTACCTGCCGCGATCAGTTATGTGCGTGCAAATCTGGTCCAGGCTTTCAGAGTTGTCGGTGCCAGTATGGAACCCACAATACTGCCTGGTGAATTGTTCTTTGTAGATAAGCGCTACAACTGTCCGGAGTGTTCGGGCACAGTCGCGCGAGGTGATGTAGCCGTGTTTATTTATCCCAACAATCGCACGCAGTACTATGTTAAGCGAGTGATTGCATTACCCGGCGATGCAATCAGCAGCGATGCAGACGGCTGGCGGGTTAACAATGCGCCGCTCGCGACAGACGAAGGGCAGGCCGAGTCGATCGATGGACAGCGCTGGAGCACGAGCGGCACCCATGATGGCGAAGTCCTGTCGCTTACCGTTCCCGATGGCCACGTATTTGTACTGGGGGATAATCGCAATTCCAGTCGCGATTCTCGGGACTTTGGTGTCGTGCCGCTGGTCGATGTTGTCGGGGTGGCTCGCCAGGTGTGGTGGTCACGTGGCGCGCAAGGGGTGCGCTGGCATCGATTCGGCGAGCAGTTGACGCAGCGCTAGTTGTTGTGCCTATCAAATTTGGCAGGGGGTGTTTAGACGATTCGCGGATTGAAAATAGTCGTTATTTCCGCACTGAAGGGCTTGGCAGTGTCGATTTGCAGGTTGCGTTGAATGGCCTCCTGCAGGCTTCGATCGAAGTGACCAACCCGGGTTTCATTTTCGCTGGTGGTGACAAACGGTACCCGAATCTCACT
>CAKZSB010000114.1 GCA_937920585.1 uncultured Granulosicoccaceae bacterium
GGCCGCAAGCGTTACGGCGGCGAATACGATCGTAACGTGGGTGTGCTGGAGCGCCGTTTGACGGATCGCGAATATATTCTGGGCGACTATTCCATTGCCGACATCATTGCCTTCCCATGGATATTGATCGCCAAACCGCTAACCGCGTCACTGGGTGACTTTCCCAACGTGACGGCCTGGCGCAGCCGCATTAAAAATCGTGAGGCGGTGCAGCGCGGTGTCAATCTGTTAAAGGATCAGCAAAATCGCGGGCAGCACAACGCTCAGAACAATAACCTGCTCTTCAATCAGAGCGCCGATCATTTCAAACGCGGGAAGTCCTGAGCGGTGAGTGACACAACCACAAAAAACGATTGCCTGAGCGTCACCATGCGCGTGCGTGTTGAATGGGGTCACTGTGATCCGGCGCGAATTATTTTCAACCCGAATTATTACATCTGGATGGACTACGCCACCCACGGTCTGCTAAAAGTGGCCGGTTTTGATCTGGCAGAACAGCTGCAGGATCCAACCGTGCGCGGTTTTCCGCTGGTGAAAAGCGAGGCTGAATTTATTTCCCCGGCCTACTATGGCGATGTACTGACGCTGCAAACGCATGTATCACGCTTTGGCAACAAATCCTTTGTTACCACGCATCGTTTCTCGCGCGACGATCAAACCCTGTGCAACGGATCCGAAATACGGGTCTGGGGAGTATCCGATCCGGAGACACCGGATATTCTCAAAGCGGTGCCGGTTCCGGAATGGATCAAACAGGCGCTACAGGAGCCTCGGCAGGTAGATGTTACCGCCTGATTCAGGCTGCCGTCATTTCACTTCAATTTCCACAAACACAAACTCGTGATCACAGGCGTTGACCACGTTGTGCTCTACGCCTTCACCGCGATAGTAGGAAACGCCGGCGACCAGATCAGCCAGATGCTCGCCGTCGGCGGTCTCCAGCAGTAACTGGCCGGTCGTCTGCGGCACTACGACATAATCATAGCCGTGCCGGTGCCAGCCGGTTTCACCACCGGGTGGAAATCGCCACTCGGTCACCACGACCCGATCATTATCTACCTGTTTGGTGGGTACAGCCGCTGGTCTTTGCTTGCTCATTGGTTCACATTCCGAAATTACAGCAGTGTATCACTGCGCTTTCGAGATGGCAGCGTCCGGACACCAGCGATAGACTGACCGGTTCAACCCCGAACTGCCCACCCGGGCATCAGAAGAGATCATTCATGTCTGATTCAACAGACCGCAGCAACTACGCCAAAGATATCTGGGCAAAAGACAAAGACCACCACTTACATCCCTGGCAGGTATTCGACTCTTTTGAAACCGAAGGGGCAATGATTGTCGAACGCGCAGAAGGTACGGTTATCACCGACATGGAAGGCAACCAGTATCTGGATTCGGTGGGTGGTTTGTGGTGCACCAACATCGGCCAGGGCAGCGACGAGATGGCCGATGCCATTGCCGAACAGGTGCGCCAGATGGCCTATGCCAGCCCGTTTGTGGACATAGGTAATATTCCAGGGGCCGAGCTTGCGGCAAAACTTGCCGAGCTGGCACCGGGTTCACTGAATCATGTGATGTTCAGCTGCGGTGGCTCAACCGCTAACGACAGCGCCTACCGGCTCATTCAGTTTTATCAGAACTGCCGCGGCAAACACAGCAAAAAACATATCATCGCACGCGATGGCTCGTATCACGGCAGTACTTACCTTGCGATGTCTATCGGTGGCAAGAAAGCCGATCACCCGCCCGAATTCGACTACAAACGCGACGACATTCACCATGTGTCCAGCCCGAATTACTACCGCGACACAGCCAATCGCAGTGAAGCTGAATTCCTTGATTTTCTGGTAGATGAGCTGGAGCAGAAGATTCTTGAAATCGGTGCAGACAACGTTGCAGCCTTTTTTGCCGAACCGATCATGGGTGCCGGCGGGGTGATCGTGCCGCCGAGTGGCTATCACAAGCGAACTCACGAAGTGTGCAAACGCCACGATGTGCTGTATGTCTCCGATGAAGTCGTCACCGCTTTTGGCAGACTGGGACACTGGTTTGCATCGGAGGAAGTCTTCGGCATTCAACCCGACATCATCACCTGCGCCAAAGGGTTGAGCTCCGGTTACCTGCCAATAGGGGCCACCCTGTATTCAGACGAAATACACAATGTGATATCCGAAACCGGCCACGACCGTTACTTTGCCAACGGTTACACCTATTCCGCCCACCCGGTTTGCTGCGCGGCTGCCTTGAAGAATATTGAAATTATGCAGCGCGAGAACCTGTTTGCGCACGCCAGGGACGTTGGCGACTATTTCGCGAAACAGCTAAAAACCTTGCTCGATCTGCCTATCGTGGGAGAAGTTCGCGGTTACCGATTAATGCAATGCGTTGAGTTTGTTGCCAACAAGGAGACCCGTGAAAATTTTCCCGAAGAACTGGATATTGGCAAGGTTATATCTAAAATCGCCGACCAAAAAGGCTTGCTGGTACGGCCAATAATCAATTTGAATGTCATGTCACCGCCGCTGATCATCACTCGTGACCAGGTAGACTTCATCGTCTCTACGCTGCGCGATTGCATCGAGCAGGCCATGGCGCAATTGAAATCAAGTGGCGACTGGCACGGATAATTTCTGTTAGCCGCACACTCGCATACAAACCAGGCAACATTAATATGGCCACTACTCTGGGCGTCGCACTAATACGCCTGCTCGAGCAATATCAGGTCGAATACGTCTTTGGTATACCCGGTGTACACACGGTTGAGCTGTATCGCGGCCTGGGCAGTTCAACAATAACCCACCACACGCCGCGGCATGAACAGGGCGCGGGCTTCATGGCCGATGGCTATGCGCGCAGCAGTGGTAAGCCCGGCGTTTGCCTGGTTATCACAGGCCCGGGGCTTACCAACATCACAACGGCGATGGGTCAGGCGCTGGCGGATTCCATTCCGATGCTGGTGATTTCTGCAGTCAATCACCCGGGCAGTACACGCCACACGCGGGGTCAATTACATGAAATGCCCAATCAGAGTGGCTACGCCGCCAATGTGGCTCGTTTTAGTGAAACTATTAGTTGCCCGGATGATCTGGCTGGTGCTCTGGCGCGCGCATTCAATCTGTTCGGCAGTTCCCGCCCGGGGCCTGTGCATCTGGAGATACCCGTGCCGCTGCTGGGTGAAGTCTGTGAGCCCCTGACTTTCGCGCCGCCGAGTGCACTACCACCGGTGCCGGCCAGTGATGCTATCACCCGGGCCGCGCAATTACTGAACAGCAGCCAGAAACCCCTGATCCTCGCTGGCGGTGGCGCGCGCAATGCTGCGACTGCGATCCGGCAACTGGCCGAGAAAATCGACGCGCCAGTGGCGATGACCATCAATGCACGGCGGATTCTGCCGAAGGACCATCCGCTGGCGCTTCCAGTCAGTGCGTCGCTGCAGGCCATGCGCCGGCTTATTGAACAAGCCGATACCGTACTGGCGATCGGCACTGAACTCGCACCGACCGACTACGATATGTACCGCAACTTCGGTTTTAACATCCCCGGCAAGCTAATCCGCTGCGATATCGATAACCGCGCGCTGCACACCAATTTTTCAGGTGACGTTGCGCTGTATGGTGACGCCGGCGCCGCTGTCAGCCAGTTGCTGCAAGCAGTCGATTCACAACAGCACGATGCTGCCACTGCGGTGGCACAGACTATCGATGCAGCATTCAAAGAACTGGGCACGACAATGCAAAAGCACGTGCTGCTGCTGGAGGCAATCCGTGACAAATTCCCGGAAACGGTTTTTGTCGGTGACTCGACACAATTGGTGTACAGCGGCAATCTTTTTTATGGCACAAAAGCCGGCGGGCAATGGTTCAACTCCTCCACCGGGTTTGGCACACTGGGCTACGCGTTACCCGCGTCGATAGGTGCCGCACTGGCAAAACCTGCCGGACCAGTGGTTTGCCTGATTGGCGATGGTGGTATTCAATTCGTACTGGGTGAACTGGGCACACTCGCCGACAGCGGTGTTGCGATAGTGGTGATCGTTTGGGCCAATGAAGGCTATCGGGAAATAAAAAGCTCGATGCAAAACGCCGACGTCAAGCCGGTTGGCGTTGACCTTTCAGTGCCCGATTTTTGCCAGATCGCCAGCGCCTACGGTTTGGCTGCCTGCCGCATAGACAACCTCGACACACTGCTCGATGCCATTGCCCGAGCCCAACGCGAACAGACTGCCACGCTGATTGAAATAAACGAGGACGCGATGATGGAGAGCCTCAAAAACCCGGGCTAGCCAATTCCCAGTTTGCGACGAATGGTGTCATAGCAGTTTTCGGTTCGCTTGAAGTGCACGCAATCGATACCCACCGCCATTGCTGATTCGATATTGGCTGCGCTATCGTCGATGAACAGCACTTCATCAGCCTGCAATTCAAAGCGCTGCAGGACAAGATCGAATATTGCCGGATCCGGTTTGATCAATCGCTCCTGCGCCGAGATCACAATGCCATCGAACAAACTGAAAAAGCTGCGGTGCCGAAGATGTGCATAGGTACTGTGAGACATATTCGACAGACAATACGCGCGCTGCCGCTGCGCTTTAACGGTTTGCAGCAGCTCAATGGATTTGTCGATATTGATCAGCAACTCCCGCGAAAGCTCAAAACAACGCGCCACGTTTTCCGGTGCCACACCAATATCTTCGATCAGGCGCCGGGTCACTAGCGCCTCTTCAACTGTTCCCTGATCAAGACGCTGCCAATCCTCATGCATGAGTAATTCGTCTCTGAGTAAAGCGGTTTCACCCGGCGGGCAATTCAGCGCCGAAAGAATGCCTTCAGGGTCCCAGTTGACCATTACATTACCCAAATCCCAAAGCGAAACCAAAGCAAACACCGTTAGTTGATCAGGCGGTCATTGTGCATCGGCTGTCAGCATGAGGCAATCACAAGTATCGACCAGTACTCATTTTCGACCCGAAAGTTTGCAGGGCCATGCGCTTGTAGCAGCAGTGGCACGACACTCGCTCCGCCCCTGCGGGTTACTCACTTCCAGCATCGCCGAACGGGTGTATACGCTGAACATCTGAAGCCCAGGTGACGAGAAGGTGACAGGTAAAAAGGGACTACGGATTTCCACGTAAATAACTGTTTTTCTGGAACAACTGTTCTGAATTTCGCCTTCAACGTTCGGGAATCAATGACGACACCTTAGCTGACAAGACAATGTCGTCAATCTCCCAGAACAAAAACTATAATCGGAAGTAATCAATGAAGAACATTGGTTTCGGAATTCGTCCTCGACGTCCCGTCCATTTTTCCCGAACATCGATTGCGGTATTGGTAGCGACAGTCTTATTCGCACCAACACTGCACACGCAAACCGCACAGGCAGCTGTTACTACAAGCAGCCAATTCGCATTGTTGTCAAACGATGCCGAGGGCCTTTATGCAGACACCGATGCCGATGGCATACCGGATGTGCTGGAGAGTCAGAGCGACACCGATGGCGGTGGCACACCAGATTATCAGGATAAAGACTCAGACAACGACGGCATCGAAGATGGCGTAGAGGCCGGCGTACTTTTCATCGATTCGGACGGCGATGGACTCGACGACCTTTTTGATGTCGATGCCACTGGCGGGGTTGACGCTAACGGCAATGGCATCGATGACAAATTCGCAGCCGGCCTGCTGGACACCGATGGTGACGGCACGCCAAACGTGCGCGACCGCGACTCCGACAACGATTCCATTCCGGATGCGATCGAGGGCATTCGCGATACCGATGGCAGTGGCACACCCGACTACATTGACGGCGACTCGGACAACGACGGGATTGGAGATCGTATCGAGGCCGGCGTTACCGGACGCGATGCCGATGGAGACGGCGTTGACGCCGCCTGGGATATCGACGCCACCGGTGGTCTCGATGTCAATCTTGATAATCTCGATGACAGCCTGGCGGAACAGCCGCTTCGAGATACCGACGGTGACGGCCAACCTGATGTACGTGATCGCGACAGCGATGGCGATGGTGTTCCAGACGCACTGGAGGGTATCGCGGATTCCGACAACGACGGTGTATCCGACTACCGCCAAACCGACTCAGACGGTGATGGTGTCAGCGATGGCGCAGAAGCGGGCATCTCCGGCAACGATTCGGATGCCGACGGGATCGACGACCGCTATGACATTGACATCACCGGCGGAACTGACGCCAACCTCGATGGTGTGGACGACAACCCGCAAGCTACCCCCACGCCGACCACACCCACCAGGCCTGATACACCGGCGCCAACGGCTGTGGCATCCGTATTCACCGATAGCGACGCCGATGGCATCCCCGACGTTCTCGAGCGCCAAACCGACACTGACGGCAGCGGCACACCCGATTTTGAAGACAGTGATTCCGACAATGACGGCATCTCTGACACGATAGAAGCAGGCGTCACCGGCAGAGACAGTGATGGCGACGGACTCGACGACCTTTTTGATCCCGACGCCACCGGCGGCCTGGATGCCAATGGCAACGGTATCGACGATAGCTTCGCCAACGGTTTACTCGACACAGACAGAGACGGCATACCGAATGTCGCCGACGTCGACTCGGATGGTGACGGCGTGCCCGACGCGCTGGAAGGCACTGCCGACACCGATGGCAGCGGAACGCCGGATTTTCTCGATGTCGATTCCGACAATGACAGTATCGCCGACGGCATAGAGGCGGGCGTCACCGGTACTGACACCGACGGCGATGGTATTGATGACCTGTACGATGTAGACGCGACAGGCGGCATCGACATTAACAACAATGGTATCGACGACAGCTTTGTAGTTGGAACACTGGATTCTGACGGCGACGGCATCGTCAATATGCGCGACCTGGATTCAGACAATGACTCTGTCCCCGATTCGATCGAGGGAACCCGCGATACCGATGGCACAGGTGTGCCCGATTATCTTGATCAGGATTCCGATAACGACGGCATCAGCGATGGCAGCGAAAGCATGGCGCTGCATCTCGATGATGACGAGGACGGCATCGACAATCTGTTCGACGTCGATTTCACAGGCGGTGTGGATGCCAATAATAACGGCATCGACGACAGCTTCGCAGCCGGCACCATAGACACCGATAGCGACGGACTGCCCGATCGCATCGATACCGACTCCGATAATGATCGCGTCCCCGACGCACTTGAGGGTACCGCGGATACCGACGGTGACGGCATCGATAACTATCGCGACACAGATTCCGACAACGACGGCCTGGACGACGGCACCGAAGCCAACGCCAGTGGTGCAGATGCAGACACCGATGGTATCGATGACAGATTCGACCCCGATGCAACCGGCGGAATCGACGCAAACCAGAACGGCATCGACGACAGCTTCGACAGTGGAACACTCGATTCGGATGGCGACGGCCTGCCAGATTTCATCGACACAGATTCCGACGCTGACGGCGTACCCGATGCGATAGAAGGCGCCGGTGATCTCGACGCCGATGGCCACGCCGACTACCTCGATGCAGACTCGGACAATGACGGCATCAATGATGGCGTATCACTTGGCATCAGCGGTACGGATTCCGATAACGACGGCATCGATGACAGCTTCGATGTCGATCAAACCACCGGCGTAGATCTGAACAGCGACAACATCGATGATCAGTTCAACAACATCACGCAAGCCCCCGTCGCTGGCAATCCACTTACCGATGTCGATTCAGACCGTGACGGTGTGGTCGATCGGCTTGAGAAATTCACCGATACCGATGGCGACGGTGTGGCAGATTTTATCGATCTGGATTCTGATAACGACGGTATCACTGACGCCACAGAGGCCGGTGGACGAGATCTGGATGGCAACGGTATTGAAGATTTCGGCACTCGACTTGAGGCGCCCCTGCCCGACTTCGATGAAGATGGTCTGCCCGACATAATCGACCTCGACAGTGACAATGATGGCGTCGCTGATCTGGTCGAAACGCAGGGTCAGGCAGTTGATCGTAACGGTGACGGTAAAATCGATAATTTCGCCGATCGCAATTCAGACGGACTGGATGACACCGTGGCGTTTGCACCTACCCGCCTGAGCGACAGTGACGGCGATGGCAAGCCCGACCACCTCGATACCGATGCAACAATCGGATTGGTAGCCAACGATGCAATTAACCCGTCACCCCTGGCATCGGGTGGCGGGGCTGGTGGCGGTAGCGTTGCCACGGGCAGAGATCCCTTTTTACCATTGCTGTTATTGGCGGGATTGTTATCTTTTCTGCGCCGCACTCGTACCAGATTGAAGTAGTGCACTAGCACTAGCAAACTGCACCTCCGGCCGCCCTGAAACATTCAGAGCGGCCTTTTTTTTGCCCGCGCGTTCGTTAGCCTGGCGACGCCTGCCCTCCACTTCCCTTCGCAATAAAACACTTGATCAATGCCTGAACGCGCTGTTCTGGCCACCGCTGCTGCGTTGATTATCTTTGCTGAAGCAAGTGGGAAGCCGCTATCACGCAGTCCGCTAGCACACGCAAACGCTTTGCTTATCGCGGCTGAATTACGTTTGAGCACGCCTGATTAACGTCAGTTATCTACCTGTCCCCTTTAGGCCGTGGCGGCTTATCGCCACCTACCTTCGGCAACTGCTTACGCATATATCCGTAAGAATTCGCGATGATTAAGTTGATTTTTCAGTCATTTATTTACACTTGCAAGAAGGTATTTTTCTCTGCTACCACAAGCTGACTCGAACTTGCTATTGCACAATCATTTTGCGTTTACATTTCTGTGCGCTGTCACTCGCGGAAAATTCAAGAACACACGTTCACGAAAACTGAATCACATTAACCATCCGAGGCAATTGTCGACAAACATCA
>CAKZSB010000115.1 GCA_937920585.1 uncultured Granulosicoccaceae bacterium
ACGACAGGCTGCAGCGGATCACCGTCGGTGCAATTGGCCAGTGCCAGGCAGGCACAGCCGCCGGTTAAAAAGTGAAAGCGTTTGTTTTCGTCGTCGCTGCCCGGGCTGCCATTGCGAGCC
This sequence comes from uncultured Granulosicoccaceae bacterium, assembly GCA_937920585.1. Lineage (GTDB taxonomy): Bacteria > Pseudomonadota > Gammaproteobacteria > Granulosicoccales > Granulosicoccaceae > CAKZSB01. The sequence continues at coordinate 121 of CAKZSB010000115.1, forward strand.
AGATCCCGATAGCCCTGCAGCATATGCAGCAGCTGGGTTGTCAGCGCCGGGTTGGCGTGCTGCGAGGACGCCAGCGCGCGACTCAGCGGGTGTCGCTGGTGGTTGTCTTCCAGTTCGTTGCGCCACCAGTCGAGCTTCAGCCAGACTGCTTCTCCGGGCTGGTGTGAGAAACCCGCAAGGCTCCAGATCTGCTGCAATTGCAGGATGGATTTCAGTCTTGCCCGATCACTGTCCGCATGCTGCAGCACGGCATAGTAGCGCGCGCTGCCAAACGGTAGCAGGTCTGCCTGCCATAGGTCGTCGGGCGCCGGCATTGCTAACTGTTAGCCTCGTCGGGTAATTGCTGACGGCACAGTTCGAGCCTGTCATCAATCAGGTTGGCGGTGGCTGGCGTAGTTCGCTGTTGTAACGTTTTCCACTGGCTTGTGATCTCGCTGCGCTTTGCTTTGTCGAGCTGTTGCCAGGCCGCCAGCATGGTCTCTGCCGGCTCGCACAACAGGCTTGCGGCGATTTCGGTGTCGGGAATCGGTGATGGCGTGCGTGCCAGGTCGGCGAGCAGCGGCTGTTGCCACTGATCAACGGCACGCAGCCTCTCGGCCTCATGTTTGATCAGGCGCAACCGGCCGGCCTCGTCGTTATCTCGCAAGGCGCGACGCAACGCGGTGGTAACAATCTCGTTGATATTGCTAATGGCGGCCTGCTGGTCGCTGAGGTCACCTGCCAGTCCGCAACTCTGGCGATAGCAGTCGTCCAGGCGCGTCTTCAACTGGAGCAACCGGGCCGACTCGGTTGAGCCAGTCAGGTCACCGATGATGTCAGTCATTTGCTGGTGAAAGGCTTCGAGTTCGCGTTGATCGTGCTGGCGCGCGGCGAGTAAGGCGAGGTTATCGGGGGCAGGGCGATCGAATAGTTCCGGGTTGCGCTGGCGTCGGTGAATGTGCCGTTCCCAGGCGCCCACGGGATTTGCGGTGGCTGACATTGCAGTATCTCTCGGTTGGGCCATCGCAAAAGTATAGGTGCTGATCGCGGCTTCGCTGCCGGGCTGGTCTGCCGCTGCGGTTGTTATGCTATTGATAACGAATGAACTGATTCGCGTCGGCTGGCTGTTCCAGCCAGCCATCGGCATTCCACTGAGCAGGTTTTTCGTCGGCGCCAATATAGCCCCATCCGGCGATCAGGCTGATCATCTGCACCGACTGGCCAGCTTGAATATCGCGTTCGGCGTCGCCCACGTACACGCAGTCGGCAGGGCTTACGTTGCTGCGTTCACAAGCCAGCAGCATGGGATCTGGATGGGGCTTCGCTCGAGCCGCGGTATCGGCGCCGACAATGCAGCAACAGCGGCGGGTCAGCTCCAGCGCATCGGTGAGCAGCAGGGTCAGTGCCTCGGGTTTGTTGGTAATTATTCCCCAGGGGATGTCGTTTTCTTCCAGTTTGAGCAACAGGGCGTCGATGTCCGGGAACAGCGCAGATTCGTTTGCGATGCCGGTTTCGTACTCGGATAGAAACTCCTCCCGCAAGGCGGGCAGTTGCGCCTCGTCTGCGGCAGCACTGAAACTCAGCTTCAGCAGCGCGAGCGAGCCGTGCGATACCTGTGGGCGATAGATGGATTCGGGGATGATTGACCGTTTGTGTCTGGTGAGCACACGGTTGAGTGCGCCGCCCATATCAGGTGCGGTATCGATCAGTGTGCCGTCGAGGTCGAAAAATACGGCGGCAGTCTTTCTTTCAGCTGGCAACTTTGCGGGTACTCATCATGTAGTTGACGTCGATATCGCGCCCCAGACTGTACTGGCGACTCAGCGGGTTGTAGGTCAGGCCGGTGAGATCGCTGGTGTGCAATCCCGCCTGCCGACAGTAGCTTGCCAGTTCCGAGGGTTTTATAAATCGATTCCAGTCGTGGGTGCCTTTGGGCAGCAGTTGCAGGATATTCTCGGCGCCAACGATCGCGAACAGCCACGATTTGCGATTCCGGTTCAGGGTAGAGAACACCACGGTACCGTCCGGTTTTGCCAGCCGTGCGCAGGCCTCTACGACCGACGCAGGATCGGGTACGTGCTCGAGCATTTCAAGACACGTCACGACATCGAACTGGCCGGCGCGCTCGTCGGCGAACTGCTCGGCCGGGGTGTGAATGTAGTCCAGTTTGATGCCCTGTTCGAGTGCATGCAGGCGGGCTACGCTCAATGCCGGCGCCGACATATCAATACCGGTCACCGCGGCGCCGGACTGTGCCATCGCCTCACTCAGGATGCCGCCACCGCAGCCAACGTCGAGTACCTGTTTGCCGCGCAGGCCAGCCTGTTGTTCAATGTACGCAAGCCTGAGCGGGTTGATATCGTGCAGGGCTTTGTACTCGCTGTCCCTGTCCCACCAGCGGCTGGCAGATTCGCTGAATTTATCGACTTCAGCGGCATCGACGTTTTCGTGGTTCATGTGTTGCCCGCCATTTTGGCCGCCCACTGTTTCGCGTTGGCAACCAGCTCGCGTTTGTCCAGCGTCAGCAGCTCGCCCTTTTCAACCACCTGCCGGCCTGCCACCCAGACGTGATTGACGTCGGCTCGATTGGCGGAATAGATCAGGTGAGAAACCGGATTGAAAACCGGCTGTAGCTCGGGTTTGTCGAAATCCACTGCGACCAGGTCGGCCTGTTTGCCCACTTCGATCGATCCAGTGATATCGCCCATGCCCAGCGCTCTGGCACCGTTTATCGTGCCCATTCTCAGCACCTGCGCCGCATTCAGTGCGGCGGCGTCCGCGGTGCTGGACTTGGCGATGAATGCGGCGCTGCGCATTTCCCCGAACATATCCAGATCGTTGTTCGATGCGGCGCCGTCCGTGCCGATGGCTACGTTGACGTCGGCAGCCAGCAAGTCGGCGACAGGCGCCACCCCGCTGGCAAGTTTCAGGTTCGATTCCGGGCAATGCAGCACGCTGCAGCCCGACTTTGCCACCAGCGCTATTTCCTCATCGGTCAGCTGCGTCATGTGCACCGCGGCAAAATCACGATTGAGCAAACCCAGTTCTGCCAGCCGGGCCAACGGGCGCACGCCGTGCTGTTCAACGAATTGCGATACCTCTGCTGCCGTTTCATGCACATGCATATGCACACCAATGCCGTGCGCTTCGCTGAGTTCGCGAATGCGGGTCAGTGGCTCGGCCGATACCGTGTAGGGCGCATGAGGTGCGAACATGCAACTGAGCAGGGGCGAATTGGCCAGTTGTGCGTGCAGCTGCAAGCCCTTTTCGATGTACTCATCTGGCCCGCTTGCCCACACGGTCGGGAAGTCCAGCGCAATCAGCCCGATCGACGCGCGAATGCCTGCGGCAGTTGCAGTCTCGGCGACGAGATCAGGGAAGAAATACATATCGTTGAAACAGGTGGTGCCGCCGCGCAGCGATTCGGCGATCGCCAGCCGCGTGCCGTCGGCGACGAACTGGCGATCGACAAACTTGCCCTCGGCCGGCCAGATGTGATCATTGAGCCAGGTCATCAGCGGCAGATCGTCGGCAAAGCCGCGCATCAGGTTCATCGCCATGTGCGTGTGCGCATTGACCAGCCCCGGCATCAGGGCATGGCCCGAGAGGTCTATCACGGTGGCATCGGGCCATTGGCGAAGTGCGTCCGCGTGTGGCTCGATCGCACTGATGTGATCGCCTTCGACAACCACGCAGTGTTGCTGTAGAACCCGGTTGCCGGCGTCAACGCAAATCAACCATTCCGGGCAGAGGAGAAAGGTATTTTCAGTCATCCGACGCACCTTAACGGGGTCGTCTGCAAACGGCAAGAAGCAGGTGCGAGGCGACACAATAGAAATGCCGGTGACGCCAGCGTTCATGGTATAATTCGGCGTTTTCGTTTACGGCATTCTTGCACTCGCCCATGCTGGTAACAAATGACTGATTTTGCTAAGGAAATTTTACCGGTAAATCTCGAAGATGAGATGCGTAAATCGTATCTCGACTACGCGATGAGCGTGATCGTCGGCAGAGCGCTTCCGGACGTCCGCGACGGACTCAAACCAGTGCACCGGCGAGTCCTCTACGCGATGAGCGAACTGGGCAACGACTGGAACAAGGCCTACAAAAAATCTGCCCGTGTCGTCGGTGATGTCATTGGTAAATATCACCCGCACGGCGACACCGCCGTATACGACACCATCGTTCGCATGGCGCAACCTTTTTCCATGCGCTACATGCTCGTGGACGGGCAGGGTAACTTTGGCTCGATCGATGGCGATTCGCCCGCAGCGATGCGATATACCGAAGTGCGAATGGCGCGCATCGCTCATGAGTTGCTGGCCGATCTCGACAAGGAAACCGTCGACTTCGTACCCAACTACGATGGTGCCGAATCCGAGCCAGCTGTGTTTCCGGCACGCATTCCGAACCTGCTGGTCAATGGTTCATCGGGCATTGCGGTCGGTATGGCAACCAACATTCCGCCGCACAATATCACCGAGGTGATTGGCGGCACGCTGGCTCTGCTCGACAACCCGGATATTGATCTGCCCGGTCTGATGGAGCACATCCCGGGCCCTGATTTTCCGACCGCCGCGATCATCAACGGTGCGCGCGGCATTCGTGAGGCCTATGCCACCGGGCGCGGTCGAATCCACGTCAGAGCGCGTGCAACCGTTGAGCACGACGACAAAACCGGCAAAGACACAATCATCGTTTCCGAGTTGCCCTATCAGGTCAACAAGGCGCGTCTGCTTGAAAAGATCGCCGAGCTCGTTAAAGACAAAAAAGTAGAGGGCATTACCGAACTGCGCGATGAATCCGACAAGGACGGCATGCGCATGGTGATCGAGCTGCGGCGCGGAGAGCCCGGCGATGTTCTGCTCAATCAGCTGTACCAGCTGACTCAGCTGCAGACCGTCTTCGGCATCAACATGGTCGCCCTGATCGACGGTCAGCCGCGGCTGCTGAATTTGAAGGATGTGCTTGAGGCGTTTATTCGCCACCGTCGTGAAGTGGTTACCCGCCGCACGCTGTTCGATCTGCGCAAGGCGCGTGAACGCGCCCATATCCTCGAAGGTCTGGCGGTTGCGCTTGCCAACATCGATCCGATCATCGAGTTGATCAAATCCTCGCCGAATCCACCCGCGGCCAAACAGCTGCTGATCGATGGCGTATGGAAACCCGGTTCCGTCGTTGAGATGCTCGAGCGCGCAGGGGCCAATGCGTCGAAGCCGAGCGATCTGGGCGAAGAGTTCGGCCTGCACGAGGATGGATATCACCTGTCACCGGCTCAGGCGCAGGCGATTCTGGATCTTCGTCTGCATCGACTCACCGGCCTCGAGCAGGAAAAGATCATTCAGGAATACCGCGAGATACTCACTCGCATCGAAGGCTACATTGAGATCCTGGAAAACCCCGAGCGCTTGCGCGAAGTGGTGCGTGAAGAACTCGAGGCGGTTCTCGAACAATATGGCGACGAGCGTCGCACGCAGATTTTTGTCGACCATTCTGAAATGACCGTCGAGGACCTGATCGCCGATGAAGATGTCGTTGTGACATTGTCGCGCGAGGGTTACGCCAAGGCGCAACCGCTGTCCGACTATGCCGCCCAGCGGCGTGGCGGGCGGGGCAAGTCTGCCACCTCAATGAAAGATGAGGATTTCATCGATACGCTGTTTGTCGCCAGCATGCACGACAGCGTTTTGTTCTTTACCAGCGTCGGCAAGGTCTATTGGAAGAAAGTCTACGACCTGCCAGTGGCCAGCCGCGGTGCGCGTGGCCGGCCGATTGTGAATCTGTTACCGCTCGAGCCCGAGGAGCGGGTTAATGCGGTGCTGACGGTAAGAGAGTTCAGCGAAGATCGATTTGTGTTTTTTGCCACTCGCAACGGCATTGTGAAAAAGACCTCGCTGGCCGATTTCTCAAGGCCACGCACCAACGGCATCATCGCAATCGATCTGCGCACCGATGATCAGCTGGTCAACGTCGCGCTAACTGATGGCCAGTGCGACATCATGTTGTTTTCCAGCGGTGGCCGGGCAATGCGCTTTCTGGAAAGCGATGTCCGCACCATGGGGCGGACTGCGGCCGGTGTCAGAGGCATTCGGCTGACTGCCGAGGAGCGGCTGATTTCGCTGATCGTCGTCGAAGAGGAAGGCCAGATTCTCACCGCCACCGAAAACGGTTTCGGCAAGCGGACGCCGGCGGAAGACTACCCGCGCAAGGGCCGCGGTGGCAAGGGTGTTATCGACATCAAGACCAGTGATCGCAATGGTGCGGTGATCGGGGCAGTCCAGGTTCGCGAAACCGATGAAATCATGTTGATCACCAACGGCGGCACACTGGTTCGCACCGCGGTAGAAGGCGTGACTTCAGTTGGCCGGAATACGCAGGGTGTAACCTTAATCCGCGTTGGCGAAGGTGAACAGCTGGTTGAGCTCGAGCGGATAGCCACATCCGACGACGAAATCCCCGACGACCTTCCCGGTGACGAAGAATCTTCCGATGAACAATCCTCGCCGACAGATTCAGGTGCTGAGGACGAAGCAGCGCCGGACGCCGATGCAGACGATGACACAGGCTCTGACGAAAGCACCGACTCGGAACCCGATCCGGCCTGATTTCACGGTTTATGTTGGCGCCAACTCTCGGCAATTAAATTAAGGAACAGTAAACGCATGAATCGCGTTTTCAACTTCAGCGCTGGTCCCGCCGCGATGCCGGTTGAGGTGCTCGAACAGGCGCAGCAGGAATTGACCTGCTGGGGCGACACCGGTGCCAGTGTGATGGAGCTCAGTCACCGCGGTAAGCCTTTTGTCGGAGTGGCCGAGCAGGCGGAGCGGGATCTGCGCGAGCTGCTTGCCGTGCCCGATGACTATGAAGTGCTGTTCCTGCAGGGCGGGGCCACTGCGCAATTCAATTTCATACCGCAAAATCTGTTGGGCAGCGCGAGCAGCTGTGATTACATCAGCACCGGCCAGTGGTCGCTCAAAGCGATCGCCGAGGCGCGCAAATTCGCACATGTCAATGTCGCCGCTTCTTCGGAATCAGACAACTTCAGCAGCGCACCGTCTCAGTCGCAATTGCAGCTCGATAGTGAGGCGGCCTATCTGCATTACACCCCGAACGAAACGATAGGCGGTGTTGAATTTGGCTACGTTCCGGATGCCGGCAATGTTCCGCTGGTCGCCGATTTATCCTCGACGTTGCTCTCGCGACCGCTCGATGTCAGCCGCTTCGGGCTGATCTACGCCGGTGCGCAAAAAAATATCGGCCCCAGCGGGCTGGTGGTTGTGATTGTGCGCAAATCACTGCTCGGGCGCGCAAACGCCACGCTGGCCGATGCTTTTAACTACGAAAAGCAGGCCGCTGCCGGTTCCATGCTCAATACGCCACCGACCTATGCCTGGTATATCGCGGGCCTCGTCTTCAAGTGGCTTTTGCAGCGCGGCGGATTGACCGCCATGGCCGAGATCAACAAGCGCAAGGCCGACAAGCTCTATCAGGCGATCGATGCATCTGGCTATTATCGAAACCCGGTCGCGACCGATTCGCGCTCGTGGATGAATGTGCCATTTATCTGCGGCGATGGCAGCCGTGATAAAGCCTTTCTCGAACAATCCGAAGCCGCGGGCCTGCACGCGCTGAAGGGGCATCGCTCGGTCGGCGGTATGCGGGCGAGCATCTACAACGCAATGCCCGAGCAGGGCGTCGATGCACTGATCGAATTCATGGCGGAGTTTGAGAGGGTGTCGAGTTGAGCGCCGGAAACGCTTGCGAGTGCCACCGGTGACTTACCGGATCCAGACGTTCAACAGCATCGCCGCTTCTGGCCTGGAGCGTTTTGTTCGCACCCACTATGAAGTCAGCTCTGAGTGCAGCAAGCCTGATGCGATTATGTTGCGTTCGCACAATCTGCACGACCACCAGTTCGACGCCGATCTGAAGGCGGTGGGTCGCGCCGGTGCCGGCACCAACAACATTCCTGTCGAGCGGCTTAGCGAGATGGGTGTGCCGGTTTTCAATGCGCCCGGAGCGAACGCCAACGCGGTCAAGGAACTGGTTATTGCCAGTATCATGATGGCCGAGCGCAGCATTCATCAGGCGCTCGTCTATACCAAAGCATTGACAAGCTCCGGTGAGGCGCTCAATCGCGAAGTCGAGGATGGCAAAAAGCGATTTGTCGGTCGCGAGTTGCCGGGGCGCACAATCGGCGTGGTGGGTTTGGGCGCGATTGGCGTTGAGGTTGCCAATGCCGCGCGCGCGCTGGGTATGAAAGTGATTGGTTACGATCCATCGATTACCGTCGCGAGTGCCTGGCGATTGCAGGCCGAGGTTGAAAACGCCAGCAGCGTCGATGATCTGCTCAACCGCAGTGACTTCGTCACGTTCCACGTGCCACTGGTGGATGCCACACGGCATATGATCAACGAGCAGCGATTGCATGCGATGCGCGATGGCGTGGTCATCGTGAATTTGTCGCGCGGTGCCGTGGTTGATGAAGGAGCAGTGTTGCAGGGGCTCGACGCGGGCAAGATAAAGCACTACATCTGCGATTTTCCAACGGCGGCCACGATCGCCCACGAGCGGGTGATTACGCTGCCGCATCTGGGTGCCTCTACGGTCGAGGCAGAAGAGAACTGCGCTATCATGGTGGCCGATCAGTTGCGGGCGTTTCTGGAGCACGGTCACATCGCGAACTCGGTAAACTTCCCATCGGTCGAATTGAAACGCAAAAGTGATTTCAGGCTTACTGTCAGTCACTTCAATGTGCCAAATATGCTGGGCCAGATCTCGCAGACACTGGGTCAGTCGTCGGTCAATATTCAACACCTGATAAACGAATCCAGAGGCTCGGTGGCGTACACCGTTATCGATACCGAATGCGTGGTTGAACCGGCGACCATCGAGCAAATAGCGTCGATCGATGGTGTGCTCAGGATCAGGCAACTATGACAAGGGTGCAGATGGCGCAAGCGGAGTGGATAGTTGGTTGATCGAATTGCGATTGTCGGACCGGGACTGATTGGTGGCTCTTTCGCACTGGCGTTGCGGGCTGCCGGTTTTGCCGGCCACATAACAGCAATCGGGCGGAATCAGGAGGCCCTGGATTGTGCAATCCAGCGTGGTATCGCCAATGATACGAGTACATCCATCAAGGCGGCAGTGGCCGATGTCGATCTGGTGCTGCTGGCGGTTCCCGTTGGCGCGATGGAGCCCTGCCTGGCAGAAATTGCCACTGCCTGTCGCGACGACACCATCGTCACCGACGCCGGCAGTGTCAAGCAGCACTTCATCGACTCGGCGCGCCGCCAGATGCCCTCGATGAAAAACGTCGTACCAGCGCACCCGATTGCAGGCACCGAGCACAGTGGTGTCGAAGCCGGTTTCGCCGAGCTCTACCAGGGGCGACGGCTGATCCTGACTCCGCTGGCCGAGACCAGCCAGAACGCTATCGATACGGTAGAAAACCTTTGGCGTATGACCGGGGCAGTTATCGAATCCATGCCGCCACAGCGCCACGACGAGGTCTTTGCGGCAACCAGCCATCTGCCCCATCTGCTGGCATTCAGCCTGGTTGAAACGCTCAATCGCTTACAGCAACAAGACGAGGTGCTGCGATATGCGGCCGGTGGTTTTAGTGATTTCACTCGAATCGCATCGAGCGATCCGGTGATGTGGCGGGATGTTTGTCTGCACAATCGCGAAGCTGTCCTCGGTGCGTTTGATCAGTTGCAAAACGGGCTGTCTCGTTTGCGCACTGCGATCGACGACATGGATGCCGACGAAATCGAACGTACTTTTGTAATCGCCAAGGAAACTCGTGACGCGTTGCTGGCCGTCTCGCGCCCCGACACCAGCGGCCAGAAGGACACCAATGAATAAGCCCTTAGCTGAATTCGACGACACCATAACGCTGTCCGCTGGCGGGCCACTGCGCGGCGATTTGCGCGTGCCCGGTGACAAATCCATATCCCATCGCTCGGTGATGTTCGCCTCGCTGGCCCGCGGCCGCAGCCGGATCGAAGGGTTTCTAACCGGCGAAGACAGCCTCAACACCTTGCGCGCCTTTCAGGCCATGGGCGTAAATATCGAACAATCCGGGCCGACCAGTCTGCTGATAGATGGTGCAGGCATGCACGGACTGAAGGCACCAGACGATGCCTTGTACATGGGCAATGCCGGAACCGGCATGCGACTGATCGCCGGCATTCTGGCCGCCCAGGCGTTCGATACCCGGCTCACCGGTGATGAGTCACTCAGTGCGCGTCCGATGGGGCGAATTATCGAA
>CAKZSB010000116.1 GCA_937920585.1 uncultured Granulosicoccaceae bacterium
GGCGAGCGTGGCCGTGAAGTGGGTGAGTTTGTATCACAGGTGCTTGGGCCCGAGGGGCTGCGCAGCGCCGTGGTGATCGCCATTCCCGCCGACAGCACGCCGCTGCGTCGCGTGGCCGGCGCCAGCGTTGCCACCACTATCGCGGAATATTTCAGGGATCAGGGGCTGGATGTATTGCTGATGATCGACTCGCTGACCCGATTTGCGCAGGCGCAGCGAGAGGTGGGGCTTGCTGCGGGTGAATTGCCTGTTAGTCGCGGTTACCCGCCATCGGTGTTTACCGGCTTGCCGCAATTACTCGAACGCTGCGGGCGCACTGAACACGGTTCTATTACCGCGATCCATACGGTGTTGCTTGAAGCCGATGAACAGGATGATCCGATCGGTGATGCAGCGCGTGCAATACTCGACGGCCACATCGTGTTGTCGCGCCAGTTGGCAGAGAGCGGGCATTTTCCGGCCATCGATATTCTGGCTTCCACCAGTCGCCTGCGTGATTCGGTGATCAGCCCGAGACAGCGGCGCGTGGTACACCATTTCGTGCAGCACTATTCTCATTATCAACAGAACCGGGATTTACTTTCGGTTGGCATGTATCAGGCCGGTAGCGACCCGCTGCTCGACAAGGCAATTGAAGCCTGGCCAACCATGCAAAACTTCCTGCAGCAACGCGCTGGCGAGTGTCACGGGTTTGCTGAGTCGATGGCACAACTTGAAGCGCTCTTCGGTGAACTGGGTGGTCAGGCGTGATGAAACCAGCGCGTGGGTAATGTTGCGCGCCAGCAGCGTTTGCTCGAGCATCAGCAACGCTTTGAGCAACAATGCACCGCCAGGCTGCAACAGGGTGTGCGTCAGCGAGATGAACTGGCGGCCCAGATGAACCAGTTGCAAAGTTATCGCAGCGAGTATCGCATGACCGGCTCAAATGCCATGCAAATGGACGATACGCTGGTATTCCTGAATCGTCTGGATCATAGCATTCAGGAGCTGCGACAGCACCTGCAGCGCGCCGAACGCGAAGTTGAAAACTGGCGTCAGCGCGTGCAACACGCCAGTGCTCGAACCCTGGCAATGCAAAAGCTGTTGTCCCGAACCCGGGAGGAATTGCGCCGCGTCAGTCGCAACAGCGAGCGCAAGGCTATCGATGAACGCATCGCAGGTCACGCTGCGCGCAATCGAACGGACTGTTGAATCGGGTCGTCCGATCAGGCAGCGATGCGGCCGGGCCAATCTATGCCAATGCTTTATCAAGTACTGGTAAGGCAATGAAAATGTGAGATATGTCTCAAGTTCTTATCCGATGACGCCGCTAGGTTGTTAACGAAATCTCGTTTTCTGTAGATGTCACGGCTTGAGCGACTGAACAAATCATGTTGAATATTCCCGGAATCAAAGGTGCACAACAATCTGCCAATCCATCGCCCCTGTCGGATGCACCAGTAGAAGCTGGTGTCACAGAGGATGGCACCTTTTTACGAACGCTGGAGTCTATCCATGAAGTGTCGGAACCCGGTGTAGTTGCCGACGAGGGTGCAACCGAGAAGATGATATCGGCAACGGCCGAGTCGCCCGCTGCTCCAACCGGGGGTGACAATGTGCTCGACACTGTGGCGGTCAATCTCAGCCTGGCCGCAGCCAACGAACCGATGGCGGCTGACCCGCAGCTAGCCTTGCAGGCTACAGTGCACGCCGGGCCACTGGCACAGACACACAACAATGATCCGATAGTCGCGGTAGTTGAACCTCAAACGGCCTCGTCGTCGTCAGCTCAACCGCCACTGGTTACAACGCAACCAGCAACTAATCCGGCGGAATCCGGTGTAATGGCCTCAAATGCGGACACTACAACTACTCTATCGAGTCAGGCGGCGTCGCAAGCCGCGGCAACGATAGTATCTGCTAACCGGGCCGAGCCCGATGTGAAACAAGAATCCGCCTCACCCGGGCTTCAGGGTACCGCGCCGCAGCGTCGTGTTGAAGTTCAGTCGGTAGATGTAAAAACACCGGTGGCCGGAACGATTGTAAATGCCGATCAGAAAACGGGCAGTGAACCCACTGATAGCAATACAACACACGCTGAATCGCTCAATCGACCAACCGTCCCGAGCACGGAACCGGCCGTGTCAGGTGATCAGCCAGTTGCGAAAACACCTGTAGTCGATGAGGCTGAAGCGGCATTGCGAAGCTCGTTTCCGCCTGCTCGGGAAACTGCCGATCGCGCCTACCCGACTCAGCAGCCAGTAGCGTTGAATTCGAACGCGGTTGAAGAGCGTGCTGATGTTGCGCCGCCGGTTGAGGGCGATGCCGGCATCGACATCGATGAGGCAGAACGCGCCGTGGTTGCGGCAGGTAATCCATTGCCTGCAGTGCCAGGCACGGACAGTGATCGCATGCAGAGGGCGCAATCGGTACCCGCACCGCGGCCCGTTGATGCCGGCATGACAGAGCAGGCCCCTGCCGCACCAACACCGGTCAAGCAGGAGCAACAGGAGCCGGTTGTCCAAAATACCAGACAACAGCCTGTTGAAAACGGCACACGGGGTATGCAGGCACAACAAGGTGAGGTTCAGTCTGTGCAGCAGGCACGGGTACCACTTGCACCGACTGACACCGCCACCGCGCCACTCATTGCGGAGCGACCTGCGCTGACAGACAGCGTCGGCGGCCTGCTTCCCACAACACTGGCTGGCTCGTTGTCATCAACAGCCGCTCAGTCCGCCGAGGTTGCCGGTGCGCATCGATTGGTGAACGCCAGCGTTCGAGCGAATATCAACTGGATGATTGAACAGGGATTGTCGCGCGCAACGCTGCAGTTAAATCCGGCCGAACTCGGGGCTTTAAGCATTAAGCTTGAGACGATTGGCGATCAGTTGAATGTCAATATTCATGCAGCACAGGCGGCCACGCGCGATGTGCTTGAACAAACTTTGCCGCGGTTGCGTGAGCACCTTAGCCAGCAGGGATTTTCCGAAGTGAATGTCACGCTTGGCAACAATCAACAGCAATCGGCCGAGTACTCACAGGGCCGTAACGGTGGCAGCACTACACAACTCAATAGCGATCCTGTTAGTGGCACTGAGTCGGCGGTGGCAGACGCTGGTGGCGACACGGTTCAACGCTCGCATCGCGGAATGGTAGATCTGTTTGCCTGACCCATAGTTTTTTATTCGATAAGCGTTGTTAATGTTACGTCGAAAGTGCAGTCAAGCGGATGGCTGATAGCGCGTGAATTAGCTTGATAATTGACGCGTAATGTTCGCCTTGCCTGTTACCTGCTCATGTGGGGAGGCGCGGTTTATTACACAGGTTTTTTGTTCGTTGTACCGACAATCCGCCAGTCGCCCAGACTGGCGCACCCTCCCGCAATTACCGCATCCCGTCCAGATGAATCTCCCGATTCAAATGAGATTCAGGTCTCAAATCTGGTATGTCTATTGAAAGGTGGTTCCGATAATCGGAAGTTTTTTCGTGCGTAACGAAAAAACCCGATAAGGGCGAATTTTTTAATCTTCCGGGAAGAGCACTAATGAAACAGATGCTGATGATTGGTATCGGAGCAGTAGCACTGGTAGGGATATCGGTGGGCATCAGTTCCGTACTGTTGAAACCCGCTCCGGTTGAACCCGAGATTGGCGCTGCGGTAGAAGAAGCCCCGCTTGAGGTGTTCTATCAGAGCCTGATGCCCGAGTTTGTCGTGAACTTCGGACCGCGCGAGAAAAAACAGTATCTGATGGTGGATGTGGCGGTGGCGACCACGGATTCGAAGGTGCTGGCGGTGCTAGAGACACATATGCCCGAGATTCGAAACGATCTTCTAATGCTTTTCAGCACAATCGGGACCGGAGAGGAACTGTACTCGGAGGAGGGTAAGCTGGCTTTGCGTGAGGAGGCGCGTGCGGTGGTCTCCGGTGTTGTTGAAAAACACTACGAACCTGATCGCATCAACGAATTGTTTTTTACCCGGTTTGTCATGCAGTAGCGGCCAGGTTATTGAGACAGGGAGAATTCACGTGATACAGATTACCCAGATTAATGAAGAGGATGACAAGCCTGATTCGGATTTTATCGATACAGGTGATGATGATGACTTCACCAGCTCCGAGGACGATGCCGAGGAAGAGGAGGAGTCTGAAGAGGCCAGTGCCGAGGACACTGACCAAGACGGTGAAAGCAACGACGCCGAGGCAGGCGCCGAAGAAGAGGGCGCCGCTGAAGCGGGAGAATCGTCAAATGCGGGATCGTTCGAGACCGATGCCGAGTTACTCGTGCCGCGGCAAACGTATACCACACCGGACGGCCTCGAGGCTGCTCTGTATGACTTTGCCCATCCACTGCATCGCCTGAACGAATCCTTTCCGGGTCTGGAGACTATTGAGGGAAAGCTTGCGGTGCTGGCGGGTGAATGGATTGAGAAAAATCTGCACGTCGACAACAGCATTAAACCTGTGGGAATAAAAACCATTCGTTTTCAGGATTATGTCGATGGTCTCAACCCGCGTTCGACGCTATATGGATTCGATCTTGAGCCACTGGACGGGCGGTGTTTGTTGTGTGTGGAGCACGCGTTGGTACAGGTCGTTGTGCAGTGTTACTTTGGTGGCGGCAGCGGTGCGGATTTCAATAGTGAACGCAAGCAATTGTCTGCCGCCGAGAGCGCGATCTCGGAACGTGTGTGTGAAGGTATTTACAACTCGCTCAACCTGGTGTGGAGCGAGGTATTTAATGCGCGAGTCAACGCAAACGGACAGATTCATCACAATGATGTGAGAGACGCGACCAGCATGGCATCGGTGGTTGTGCTCAAGCAGTACGAGCTGGAAACCGCAGCCGGCAAAGCGCGTTTCAACGTATTGTTGCCCTACAACATGCTGATGCCGCTGCGCGGGAAAATCGCCGGTCTCGGACAGGGCGGTGAGGAAAATCAGCGCAACTGGTCCAGTTCTATAGGGCGTCGACTCGACGACTGTGAAGTGGATGTCAATGGAGTGCTGGCAGACGCGCATTTGACCGTGGGCCAGTTGCTCGCGCTCAAGGATGGTGATTTTATTCCGCTTGGCGGAAGCCAGAAGGCCTCATTCCTCGTGGCCGATACGCCCCTGTTCGAGGCGGAAGTGGGTGTGTCCAACGGCTGTGTATCGGCCAGTATTACACACTGGTACCACAATGAAAAACTCTTGAAAACCGGTGGAAAAAACTGATGAGTCAGCCCGAAAGTGCGGTAGCGGAAGAACTTGCGGCAGGCGGTGCCGCAGCGGATACCTCTGCCAATGATGGTGATGGAGGTCTGGCTGGTGAAAATCTCGATCTGGTGCTGGATATTCCGGTTACGCTGTCGATGGAGATTGGCCGTACAAAAATGCGTATTAAGGAGTTGCTCGAATTATCCAGTGGCTCGATCGTCGAGTTGCAAAAGATGGTAGACGAACCACTCGATGTGCTGGTTAACGGTACGCTGGTAGCGCGTGGTGAGGCGGTCGTGATAGATCGCAAGTTCGGTGTGCGACTGACCGAGGTTGTCAGTCGGCAGGAACGGCTGAACAAGCTCAAGTAATCTGATGCGAACTATCCTGAGTCATCCACGCTGTCTGTCAGGTGTGACGGGTCTCGTCTGTTTCCTGCCGGCTGCATTGTCAGCCGCAGAAGCACGCCTTCCCGCAACACCCGGCTTTGAGCAGCTATTGAAAATGGCACTCGCGCTGGTTGTGGTGCTGGCGATTGTGCTGGTGCTGGCGAGGATCATGAAAAGCATGCGCGGTTACGGCGTTGGCACCGAGTCCCTCGAAGTTACCGGTCAACTTGCGCTCGGGGCGCGGGAGCGGTTGCTGGTGGTGCGTGTAGAGGATACGCGCTTGTTGCTGGGTGTTAGTGCAGCGGGTATTACCTGCTTGCACCAGATTGGCAGCGAGCCGACAACAAGCGATTCTACGGGTAGTTTTGCAGAACAGTTGCATCAACAAAGTTCGGGGCAGAGTAATTGAGCATGCCGCAAACACTGAACCGGTTGTGTTCGGCATCGTGGCGTCTGGTGCTTACAAGCGTGATGTTGCTGGTGCCCGCGGTGGCGACGGCGCAGAGTGGTCTGCCTGCGCTAACAATGACCGCAGAGCAGGGTGGTGGCGAAACCTGGAGTGTCAGTTTCCAGGTATTGGTGCTGATGACCATGCTGACGCTGTTGCCGGCGTTCTTACTGATGATGACAAGCTTTGCCCGAATTACCATTGTGCTGGCTATTCTGAGAACTGCACTCGGTACGCAGCAAACGCCCTCGAATCAGATTTTGCTGGGGCTTGCGCTGTTTCTAACGCTTTTTATTATGCAGCCTGTCTTTGTTGATGTGTACCAGCGATCCGTTGTGCCGTGGATGGCCGACGAAATGAATATGGCCACGGCGATGAAGGCGGCGGCCGAGCCGTTGAGCGGTTTCATGCTCAATCAAACCCGCGATAGTGATCTGCAGTTGTATCTGGATCTGTCCGATACTGCTTCACCGGTTAATCGTGCCGAGGTTCCTTTTCATGTACTGGTGCCGGCTTTCGTCACCAGTGAACTGAAAACCGCGTTTCAAATTGGATTTCTGCTTTTTATACCGTTCCTGATTATTGATCTGGTTGTGGCCAGCGTATTGATGTCGATGGGCATGATGATGCTGTCTCCGTTGATTATCTCCCTGCCATTCAAATTGATGTTATTTGTACTCGTTGATGGATGGGCGCTGGTGCTCGGGACGCTCGCCGGCAGTTTCTATCAGTGAATCGTTGCCGTGTTAAACCTGAATGGGCAATAACCTCGATGGGAGTGTGCTGATATGACACCGGATACGGTTATTGCGATAGGGCAACAAGCGCTGCTTGTTACGGTTTATATCGCCGCACCGATGTTGATATCTGCGTTGGTGATAGGCCTGCTGGTCGGTTTGATTCAGGCGGCAACGCAGATAAACGAAATGACGTTAAGCTTTATCCCCAAGCTGCTGGTACTGGTGGCGGCGCTGTATCTTACCGGCCCCTGGATCATGGCCACCATGATCGACTACACCCGCTCGCTGGTGCAGGATGTCATACCGTCGGTGATCGGCTAGCAGCCATCGCGATGAACTTCGAATACTCCACTGTCAGTGGCTGGGTAAGCAGCCTCTATTGGCCCCTGGTGCGCGTTGCCGGTATGGTGATGGTCGCCCCCGTGCTGGGCGGCAACTACATACCCGTGCGGATCAGGGTGGGCCTGACCGTACTGATCACCATATTAGTTGCCCCCGGCATTCAAGCGCCGCCTGTAGTGCCGGTTATGTCAGCAGAGGCGATTCTGATCACTGCCACTCAGTTGCTCATCGGGGTGGCGATAGGTTTTATGGTGATGCTGGTATTCAATGCCGTGGTGATGGGCGGGGAGAGCATTGCCACCACCATGGGATTGGGCTACGCGCTGATGAACGATCCTAACAACGGCATTTCTGTGCCTATCGTC
This sequence comes from uncultured Granulosicoccaceae bacterium, assembly GCA_937920585.1. Lineage (GTDB taxonomy): Bacteria > Pseudomonadota > Gammaproteobacteria > Granulosicoccales > Granulosicoccaceae > CAKZSB01. The sequence goes on from CAKZSB010000116.1 coordinate 7,465, forward strand.
AGCCAGTTCTATTCGATCTTTGTCACTTTGCTGTTTCTTGCATTCAACGGTCATCATGCGTTGATCGCCCTGGTGGATGTCAGCTTCAGTTATCTGCCAATAGGTGAGCCAGTTACCGTCGCGATGCTGTGGCGTGTGATCGATTGGTCGCAAGTGCTTTTCACAGGCGCGGTAATGGTTGCGGTGCCCGCGCTGTGTGCAATGCTCACGGTAAACCTCATCATGGGGGTAATGACCCGCGCGGCACCGCAGTTAAATATTCTCTCGATTGGATTCCCGGTCACCATGATGGTGGGTTTTATCGTCATTATGCTGACGTTGCCAGTCGTGGCAGGAACCTTTCAGGCGTTGATTTCGCAAAGCATGGAATCGGTCGCCGACTGGTTGCGGATGCGCTGACATGGCCGAACAGGATACCTCGCAGGAACGCAGTGAAGAACCCTCCGAAAAACGCCTGCGCGAATCGCGTGATAAAGGCGAGGTTGCTCGCTCGCGCGAGCTCAACACGGTTGTCATGTTATTGGTAGCCACTGTTGCGATGGTGCTGATGGGTGGCAATGTGGGGTCGGATATTCTCACGCTCATGCGTGAGGATTTCACGATCGATCGCGCCACTGCCCTGAGTGATACTACCCCGGTACTTTATTTGTCGCGCAGCCTGCTGGCAGCCCTCGACGCTCTGGCACCGGTATTTGTGTTGATGGTGGTTGGCAGCGTTATCGGGCCGTTGTTGATGGGCGGCAGCGGATTCTCGCTGCAGGCGCTCGAGCCGAAGCTCTCCAAGCTCAGTCCACTGGCAGGCTTCAAGCGAATGTTTGGCCTGAATGCGTTGATCGAGCTGGTCAAGGCGCTTGCGAAGTTTATGTTGCTCGCGCTGGTGGCGTGGTGGTTATTCAATTCACTCGCTGCACGCTATCTGCAACTGGGGCAACAGCCGGTCGAGACCGCAATTATCAGTGGCGCCTGGTTGATGGTGCTGGTGTTCGGCACCTTGTCGGCCACACTGATTGTGGTGGTACTGATCGATGTGCCCTATCAGAAATGGGATCACAAGCGCAAACAGCGCATGACCAAGCAAGAGGTCAAAGAAGAATCCAAAGAGACCAACGGTAATCCGGAAGTTCGCGGCAAGATTCGTCGTCTGCAGCAGGAGGCGGCCAATCGGGAAATGCTGGTGTCGGTTAAAACTTCTGACGTCATTATCGTCAACCCCACTCACTACTCGGTGGCACTCAAATACAACAAGGAGTCGTCTGCTGCACCGACAGTAGTCGCCAGTGGAATAGACCATATGGCTTTGCGCATTCGGGAAATAGCGCGCAGTCATGATGTGCCTGTTTATCGCGCGCCTATGCTAGCCCGGCTGCTGTACCGCAAGGTGAAGCCCGGTGAGCAAGTTCCAACTGAACTCTATGTGGCGGTAGCGCAGGTTTTAGCCTACATTTTTCAGTTGCAGGAGTATCGTTCTTCGGGTGGCAGGATGCCCGTGCGCCCGGAGCAGTTGACGATACCGGCGAACCTGAGCAAAGAGGGTTGACAGTGGCACTAGTAGCAATGCATGGAGAACCAATTGGCTAGTCGGGTGCAGCAATCGATAGGCGAGCTTTCGCGTGCCGGTCTCGGAGCGCCACTGCTCATTGTAATCGTGTTGGCGATGCTGGTGCTGCCGTTGCCACCGATCGGCCTCGATCTGCTGTTCACGTTCAACATAGCGTTGTCGCTGATCGTGTTGCTGGTGACGGTATACACGCGCAAGCCGCTGTCGTTTTCAGCCTTTCCCGCCGTGTTGCTGGTCGCCACCATGTTGCGACTGGCGTTGAATATTGCCTCGACGCGCGTCGTTCTTCAGGAGGGGCATACCGGTACCGCGTCGGCGGGCAACGTTATCGAAAGTTTCGGCAATTTTGTTATCGGCGGTAACTATGCCGTCGGTCTGGTGGTGTTTGCCATCCTGGTTATCATCAATTTTGTGGTGGTTACCAAGGGTGCGGGCCGGGTATCGGAAGTGACTGCACGTTTCACCCTCGATGCCATGCCCGGCAAGCAAATGGCTATCGACGCCGATTTGAACGCCGGTATTATCGATCAGGCTGAATCCAGTCGCAGGCGTGAGGAAATTGCTCACGAGGCCGACTTCTATGGATCGATGGATGGTGCGAGCAAATTTGTTCGCGGTGATGCCGTGGCCGGCGTATTGATTCTGTTGATCAATATATTCGGCGGGCTGGCCATCGGCGTAGGCCAGTATGATCTGGGTTTTGCCGAAGCGGCGCGCAACTATTCACTGCTGACTATTGGCGATGGGCTCGCCGCACAGATTCCCTCACTGCTGTTGTCCATGGCCACGGCACTGATCGTCACCCGCGCCTCTGTCGAGCAGGACATGAGCGAGCAGGTGATTCAGCAGATCACCCTCGATAAACGGGCCATCATCACTACCGCGGTGATAATCGGATCATTGGGTCTGGTGCCCGGCATGCCGAATTTCATGTTCCTGATGTTAGCGGCAGCACTGGGCGGATTCGGCTGGTATCGAGCCAGCCGGGCTGAGCGTGAGGAAGCGCCTGAGGATACGTCGCAGAGTGATCCGGCAACACCCGCCGAACTCAGCTGGGACGATGTCAGCGCGGGCGATGTGCTGTCACTGGAAGTGGGCTATCAACTGGTCGGCATGGTTGATTCGCAGCGCGGTGGCAAGTTGCTCGATCAGATTCGCGGCGTGCGGCGCAAGCTCACCGATGAACTGGGTTTTCTTATTCATCCTGTGCATATTCGCGACAACCTGGATTTTGCACCCGGTGAATACCGTATATCGGTCCATGGCGTTGTGGCGGGCGAAGCCGAGATCTATCCGGGCCTTGAAATGGCGATAGATCCGGGTGGTGTGACCGGAACACTGCGTGGCACGGCGGCCACCGATCCAGCCTTTGGTATGGATGCAACCTGGATCGAACCGGCGCTGCGAGATCACGCCCAATCGCTGGGCTACACCGTGGTTGATCCCAGTACCACCGTGGCAACGCATTTGAGTGAAATTCTGAAAAGTCACGCCGAGCAATTGATGGGGCACGACGAGGCGCAGAACTGGCTCGACAAGCTCGCCATCGCGGCGCCAAAACTTGCCGAGGATCTTGTGCCGAAAAAGATTTCTCTGGCGGTACTGGTGAAAGTGTTGCAGAACCTGCTGGCCGATGGAATTCCGGTGCGTGACATGCGCACAATTGCAGAATCACTCGCGTCCCACGGTGAAGAAATCAAAGATCCTGCTATTCTTACTGATCATGTGCGAGTTGCATTGAGCCGCCTGATTACCCAGCAGGTTGCCGGATCCCAGAGCGCTGTCAATGTAATTACCGTGGACAGCCAGTTGGAACAGATATGGCTACAGTCGATCTCGGCCGGCGAGCAGTCGGGTGATGCCAGTGGTCTGGGCATGGAGCCCGGGCTTGCAGAGCGTTTTTATAAGTCGTTGGCGGATAGCGCAGAGCGACAACAGGCGACCGGGCAACCGGCTGTGTTGTTGGTTAATCCCAGGGTTCGCCCCTGGCTCGCGCGCCTGATTCGTCACAGCATTCCCGCACTGAAGGTGCTTGCCTATAGCGAGATCGCCGACAATCGCGAGATTCGCGTGGTGGCGAATATAGGCAACGCGGCGGAGGCAGCATAGTGATGGATTTGCAGTACGTGCCAACGTATCACAATAATATTTCGGCGAGGGATAACTAGCTATGAGTGTCACGCGGTTTACAGGCAAAGACTCTCAAACGGTTATGCGCAAAGTGCGCGAGGCCTTTGGACCGGATGCCTACATTGTTTCCAACCGCGAGGTTGAAGACGGTGTTGAGGTGCTGGCGACAGCCAATCTCGAAAATATTATCGACGAATTTCCGCAAGATCACATCGCGGCGTCAAGCGATGGACAGGCCGTCGGAAAAAAGTCTTCCCGCAATCGTCAGGCGAGCAGGGCGCCGGTCGGTAAAACCGGCCGTGCAAAAGGGCAAAATCTGTCCTACGATGTAAGGGATGAAATTAGTCAGCTGCGCGGTATCCTGGAAGGGCTGGCGCAGGGCGGTACGCTACCGGGGACCGGTAACGAAAATCAGCTGAAGGTATCCGCACAGTTGATGTCGATCGGAATCGGGACACAACTCGTGCAGCAGTTGATAAATAACTCGAAAGTGATTGAGGGTGGTGAAGTTGCAGAACGTCAGGTCATCAGCAAATTACAGGAGCTTTTGCCAGTCGAGCAAAGCGAGCTGCTCTCTGCGGGCGGGATTGCGATCGTTCATGGACCTGGCGGCGGCGGCAAAACTGCAGTGATAGGCAAGATGGCGGCACAATTTCTCAGTGACGGCGGATCCACTGCGGGTGTAGCTTTTATCAATACCGACAACAACGATATTGGTGGCAACACACGCCTGAATTCCATCGGTGCAACACTCGGCATTCCGGTATACGAGGCCAGGGATGAAGAGGCACTTGATGAACTGTTCGGGCAGTTGCGACGCAAGAAGCTGTTGCTGGTCGATACACCATCAATCAGTGCCTACAGTTCTCGCGCAAGCAAGCTGACCGGTGTCAACAGTAGTCGCCGGCGAGTCAAGCATGTGCTGGCTCTGCCTGCGACATGGCAGCGTGCGGCGATGGATGATCTGCTTGCGATGTGTTCCGGTGTCGAAGTCGATTCCGTCGCACTGACCCGCCTTGATGAAACAGCGCAACCCGGTGTTGCGATCGACTGCATGATTCGATCTTCCGCCAGGCTTGCCTACTGGGCTGACAGCGCCGGGTTGCAGCACTCACTTAGTCTGCCTACCGCCAGGTGTCTCGTTGAGTACGCATTTGACCAGGAGGGTCCCGCGCCGGACGAGGTTGTCAGTACGAAACCTGCGAAAGAGCGCAAGCAGCCGATGGATGAAGAGGCTGACGTCGATCTGACCAAATTCGCCGGCCTGTCTCTGGAGGCCTAGTCAGATGATCACCATTCCCTGCCGCCTCCTGAAAAAGCGCTACGACATTGCCTGAACAATTGACAATCTATTTGGCGTTGGCGGCACTGTCGGTTGTCGTTCTGGCGTCGGCTGGCCTGGTAGTAAGGGCATTGGCGAAATCGCAGCGTGAATCTGCGACCCAGATGAACTCTGTTACTGTTGTGGTGCAGGGCTTGACCGGGCGCTTGTCCGACCTCGAAGAACACTCGCGGTTGCAGGCTGAGGAGATACACAATCTTCGGCTCGCGCTCGATCGGCAAAACCACGGTGTTACCGGTGCCTCGCTGGATGCGATTAAGGCGGCCCGCAATGGTGCCACCGCCGCAGAGATTGCGCGTCGCTATTCATTGCGTAGCGCCGAGGCGCAACTGCTGGTGTCCGTTTACGGAACCAGCAAGAGCGCCAAATAGGACACCAGACCACGCGGCGTTCAGGCGGCTTTTCTCTCCATCCGTGCACGGCGCAGTTCTTCGAGCTGGGCACGATGAATGTGGCGTATTAACAATTCCTGATCAGCATCTCTGATATGTCGATAGGCGAGCGCGAGCCGCCATTGCGGTTTGCCGTCTATTTCAAGCGGATCGGCTCTCATCACTTCAGCGATAACCAGCATGCGCGCGCGCGACGGGTGCAGGGCAAACACAATTTCCAGTAAATCGCCTGGCTGGCAAATCTCGGTGCAGTTGAACTCAATCCCCGCTGCCGATAGCACGACATCCTGCAACCGATCGTTATCGTTCTGCTGACTATTGCTCGACAATTGTTCTGCCAGTGTTTCGACAGTAGCCTGCAGGAATTTCAGATACTGCGCTATCTCGGGATGCTTTTCGCGAATCTTGCGCATTGCCGGTGTCAGCTCTTCACTGCGATGGCTGAGCTCTGACATCATGCCGATCGAGCGACTTCTCTGTTCAAACGTCTGAATCAGTTGCTCACCCTGTGGATTGTCTGTAACGCGCTCCCATCCCAGGCCAATCTGCGACTCGATTCGAACGTAATCCCGCCGGTTGCTCTGGCTCATGTTGTCACTCGCTGTCAATTCTGATTTCGGGTTCATCTGCCGCAGGCTCAATTTCCAGAGGTGGTGGAGGCTGAACCGAGAGCGGCAGCACTGGCACCGCGGCCGGGGCGGCGGGCCGGGGACTAACCGGAACCGCGGCGGCTGCAGCCGGTGCGGGTGCAGGTGCGGGCGGTGCTGCTGCGGGCGTCGCTACCGGCGTTTCGTTTGCCGGCAGTTGCTCTGGCAATTCGCCATCGAGCGCGGCTGCGCTGCCGGGCTCTTGTGGGAGTGCGCCGATCACGGGGTCGCCTAATCCGCTGGGTGCGCCGTCTTCGGGTGGTGAAGTGAGCGCATCGGCAAAGCTGACGATAATCTCCACTCGTCTGTTCCGGGCGCGGTTCTCCGGCAACGAGTTGTCCGCCAGCGGGCGGGTGTCGGCGTAGGCGCGCATCTCGATTTGTCCGGGCTGGAATTCCCCGATTTCTGACAAATGATGCACAACACTTGCAGCGCGCGCAGAAGACAGTACCCAGTTCGACGGATACGCACGGGTGGCAATAGGAACGTTGTCGGTGTGACCCGCGACCACCAGTTTGCCCGAATTTTCATCCAGTCCATCGACGAGTCGCTGCAGTATCGGGTGAAAACTTTTTTGCAGCCGGGCACTGCCCGAGTCGAAAGTATCACCCTCGCGAATGCGGACCACGACTTCACCTTCAATCGTGACCATTTCAATAGTGCCACTTTCTATTTCGGGCGCCAGCAATTCGCTGAGCTTTTCGATGGTCTCGGCGATCTTTGCATCTTTGGTGTCTTCATTCTCACCGTTGGCCTTGTCGCCTTCCTGTTTGGTGATATCAACAGGGATCTGCACTGGCCTGCCAGGTGTGAATTCCTGCGCGATAAAACTCGTGCCCTTCGGTGGCTCATGTGCCTTCACCTGCCTTTGCACACCAAAAGCGGTGCGCAATGATCCGGCGATCTGGCGGTACTTCTCCAGATCCATTTCGGAAAAGGACAACAGGAGTACGAAGAAGCACATTAGCAGTGACATCAGATCGGCAAAGGTCGCAAGCCATGCCTGATCGTCTTCTTCTTCCTCGACTGGAGGCTCATCTGACATGGTGCATTCTGCCCGTGTTCAAACCGTTTGCCGACGAATCAGGCCTTGGCTTCTTCGTTGAAGGAGTCACGCTTGTTCTCGGGGAGAAAGGTTGTCAGCAACTGCTGCAGTACCCGCGGGTTAGTGCCTTCCTGAATGCCGTTGATGGATTCGAGAATGATGAGCTTGTTGATTCGCTCGGTGACACTGATCGATTTGAGCTTCTCGGCGATGGGAACCGCAATCGCGTTGGCGATAACCGCACCATAGAGAGTCGTGAGCAGCGCTACCGCCATTGCCGGACCGATGGACTTGGGATCGGACATATTGGCCAGCATCTGCACCAGACCGATCAGTGTTCCGATCATGCCCATGGCCGGTGCAGCGGCGGCTACCGACTTGAACATCTTTATACTGGTATTCTGTCGTTCGAGCGAGAGATTGATATCGCGGGATAACATCTTGCTGACGATTTCCGGAGGCTGTCCATCGATACAGAACTGCACGCCGTTTTTCAGAAACTCGTCTTCAATGTCGCGTCCTTCAAGTGCCAGAATGCCTTCCTTGCGGGCAATGTTGGCAAGCTCAATGGCTTCTTCAATGAGTTTTTCCGGCGCAGAAGATTTATGAAAGAAAGCGCCCAGGCCGACCTTGAACGAACCCAGGAACTGGCCCAGTGAAATTTGACCGAGGGTAACTGCGAAAGTACCGCCGATCACGACGACAAGGCTGGGTATATTGACAAACGTACCAGCGCTGCCACCCATGACAATGGCGCCGATAATGACCCCGAATGCGCCAACCAAACCGACAACTGTAGCGATATCCACTTGCAA
>CAKZSB010000117.1 GCA_937920585.1 uncultured Granulosicoccaceae bacterium
GGTAATACTCGTGGCACCACTCTCCAGTGGCGTGAATTGAATGCTGAGTACGCACTGCTCGGTGAGGAAATCTACACCGGTACAGCCGGGGTCGGTGCCGAAGCTATACTGGCTGCCGCTGGCAAATGAAAACCCGCGAACATTGCTAACATTGCCCGATCCGCTGATATCCTGCAATGTGAGATCCTGATCAATAGTATTTCCCACCGCAGTTTCGGCGAATTTCATTAAATTCTGATTGTCTTTTTCGTCAAAACCGGCCAATACACCCGGCACGAATGGTGGATTGATCGAACCCTTAATCGCGAAGTTGCCATCAATGGCTGGGTTGCCAGCGGAGTCGATGTAGCGGCCCTGTATCGTATTGGTGAAGTCACCCCCGGTGCTGGAGGGGCCGAACTGAATTTCTGTTGAACACGACTCCCCTGGCGCAAGGGTAAATCCATCGCTGCCGCAAAGAATGCCGGAGCCGAAGCTGGGGCAAAAAGAACTGGAGTTGTTTACGGTGAATGCCGATCCGCTGGTTTGCAGAATCAGTGAAGCTTTGTCAGCGGTTGCGGTTCCGCTATTTCGCACTTCGTAACAGGCGGTGATCGATTGGGTTGCCTCGATCGTCCCAAAATCTCCATTTGGATCACCCTCGAGTGCTGTGATGAGCAGATCGACCTGACCCGTGACCGTGGCGTTAAGTGGCAAGGACGCGGTTCCAGCCTCGCTATCGTATATCAAGTCGCTGGCATAGCTGCCCGCATCAGCGCTGGATGGAGTGAATGTTACGAGTACACTGCAACTTGAAGGAAATTCGCCGGCAAACTCGCATGGTTCTGCGAATGCAGCGCATCGATCGCTGCCGAAGTCGGCGGTAAAAAGCGGTGAACCTGATAAGTTCAGAAAACCAAAAGGTTGGAAGAGGTCTCCCCGTGCGATAAAGCAGCGGCTGCTGTCCGGGGATTGCATTGTAAATGAGCCGAAATCGCCATTGGTGCCGCCCAGTTCGTCGGTGATTTCAATCTGTGCAAAACCCGGCGTGAAAACCAGCGTGAGCATTATTAGTGCGGCTAGTTGGCAAAGGTGCCGTGGTGAGCGGGAGGCGTGACTAAGACGTTGCAGCAGCGTTGAACGCAAGGCGGGTTCAACCGCAGGTTGCCTGGGGCAGGCCGTTGTTTTGAGGAGTGCACGCCGCATTGAGTCGTATATCCTTGGCAAGTTGAGCCGACGACACCTGCAATGTGGAGGTGCGTAAGTATGCGATTGACCTTGTACTAACAAGGTAACCAGGTCCGTATATGCGCAGTGTGAGTGTTGGTCGACAGTCAGTTGGACGTTTCAGAGATCGCGTGTCAACATGGCGATGTGAGTCGTCATCGCCCTGATATCAAAGGCGCCATCATCACCCCACTGGGTCTCGATATTCTGCCATGTGATAAGTTTGATTAATAGGATGATGCCAGCGAATCTAAGCGATTCATGTAAAATTACCGTTTCTGGTCAATTGGACGATCGGCCGGGCCAGGATACCGATTGAGGCCTGATCAACCCGGGCAGAACCCAATTCATCTCAGTCAGGAGGGCAAAGCGTCGCAACGATGATTGCTATGGACCGGGATCGGGGACATTTGTCTGCGCTGGGTGCAGAGGCTTGGCGTAGGGCGACTATTCGCCCTGCTTACTTAACTCACAATATCGCACTGAACGCCGCGCTGAACTAATTGTTACCGGTTCGCCGCCCCAGCCAGCTCACAGCAAACCCAAGCAGGACAATGATGGCTGCTGTCGTATTTATTTGCAAATGGCTGTAGCCGACGACCTCCGAGTTGCCTGGCATTGCCAGAACAATTCCACCAACGACTAACAAGGTACGTCCCGCCAGTCCGATGACGGAGTTTCGGATTGATCCAATACCATACAAATAGCCTTGCAGGCCGCCTGAAATAAGCACAATGCCAACAATAGTGGTGGAGAGTACCAGTAGTACTTCCGGCAACGGGCCACGTCCGATCAGCGCGGGATTGAGGACAAAGAAAAATGGTACAAAATAGATGATACTACCCAGGCGCATCGCCTCGAAGCCGGTTTTGATCGGGCTTGATTTTGCCACCGATGCCGCCGCAAACGCGCCGATGGCAACCGGCGGTGTGATAAATGAGATCATTCCCCAGTACATCATAAACAGATGCACGGCCAGTGGGTCGAGCCCGCCCTGTACGAGTGCTGGTGCCAGTGTGACCGCCAAAAAAAGATAGGCTGCGGTTACCGTCATGCCGATACCGAGAATAAAGCTTGTTATCGCGCCCATAACGAGCAGGGCTATCACGGAATCGCCGGCCAGTCGCACCAGTTCGTAAGTGAGCGTGCCCACTTTGCCGGTAAGCGTTAGTGCCCCGATAATCAAACCGACACCGGCCAGCAGCGCCGCCAGTTCGGCAAATAGAATGCCGACGCCCTTAATAAACCCAATGAGTTTTTCCAGGTTCCACCGATGCTTTTTTGAAAACTGATTGATGGCCAGCAGTAGCACCGTGGCATAGTAGGGGGCTTGCGATTCGCGTTGCATGTAGAGCAACATCACGATTAGCAGTGCAAACACAAAAACGAAGTACCAGCCTTCGCGCAGCACCTGGCCGATGTGGGGCAGTTCAGCGGCCGGCAACCCTTTGAGTCCTTCGCGTGCGGCATAGGCGTCGATCTGTAAAAACAGACCGAGGTAGTAAAGAAATGATGGGAAAGCGGCAGCGATAACAATCGTTGCATAGGGTATTTCCAGAAAGGTTGCCATGACAAAAGCAGTGGCGCCCATGACCGGCGGCATAAGCACGCCGCCTGTCGAGGCGCAGGCTTCCACACCTGCCGCGTAAGTCGGGCGAAAGCCGACTTTCTTCATGGCTGGAATTGTCATTACACCGGTGGTAAGGACGTTGGTGATGACACTGCCACTCATCGACCCCATCAGGCCCGATGCGAATATGGCAACTTTGGCAGGACCGCCTCGACGTCTGCCCAGTAGCGAGAAAGCCAGATTAAGAAAAAAAGCGCCTCCACCGGTGTGCTGAAGTGCAACACCGAAAACCAGAAAGCCCAGTACCAGATTGGCAAAAGCGGTCAGGGGTATGCCCAGCATGCTCTCGGTGCCGAACATGTGAAATCCGGCGGTTACCTGCGCGCTGATTCCTTCGCCTTCGAGAAAACCAGGTGCATAGGCGCCGAAGATCGGGTAGATGGAGGTGATCATGCAAATGACGAAAATGGCATTGCCGCCTGCTCGACGGCAGGCCTCTAATACCAGTGCCCAGAGAATAAACGCCAGGTAGCGGGCATGCACAGGGGCGTCGTATTCCCAGCCGATTTCGAGAATTTCGTTGCCCTTGAGAGCAAAGTAGCCGGTAATAAGGAAAGTGATTAGTGCCAGTAACGCGTCGTACCAGGGAACCTGCTTTACCTGAGCCTTGCGCAACGGATAAATGATAAATGCCAGCGGCAACAGTAGCGCCAGCACAAAATAGAAATATTCGGTCTCCAGCGGTACAAAAGTGCCCCAGACATTACCCCAGCCAAAGATAACGTAGGCTGAAACAAACACGGTCAGCGATGCGGCAATTCCGAGCCACAGACTCCACAGGCCATTTAACTTTCGGTAGCGGGTTGATTCTGCAAGTGCAACCGGTGGCGCAGTCGAATCGGCTGGCCTGTCGTCCACTGGGAGGGGGTCAGTCATACCAGGTCTGTTCAGTGAGGGAGCGAACTGCAAACGGGGTCAGCATGTCTATGCCGCCGACCCCGCCAGGATCAAACATCTATCTACAGATTATTCCCAACTGCGAAAGCTGACTTCCAGACCGGCTTCTTCCAGAGCGGCTGCACGAGTTTCCTGCCAGGCTGCTTTGAAAGCATCCGCCTCGAGGCTTTGGTCAACGGCTTCCCATGCTTCTGCCAGTACGTCCTGACGCTTGAGTAACATGGCGTTGTGCTCGTCGTGTTCAGCGGTCCAGACACCGGCTTCCTGGTAGTATTTCACTGCTGCCGGGTGAAAGGGAAACACGTACTTGAGCGGCTGGCGCGACAGCTGGTAACCATTCATGCCCGGCCCACTATCCTTGATCTCCTCATAATTTTCCATCACGGCTTTGGTTAGACCGTAAGCGACATCGTCTGGTGTGTCGGCCATGGCGACGAACAAGGGGTAGGGGTAGTTGTTGCCTTCATAAGGTACTTTTCCCTGTTCGTTGTTCTCAGCTGAAACCGCAGACTCCACCATCACTGGATTCCATACCGGTGCAATCGCCTTGGCTCGATCCCAGCCCGCTGTGTCGGCGTGGGGAAAGGTGACCCAGTGCAGTCCTCGAGGCGAGGCGGCCAGTTTGTTGAATGCGCTGGATACTGTGCTGCCGTGAGTGGCATCGGCCTGACCGTTAATCACGGCTTCAACGCCCTGACCCCAGCCGGGAACTTCGACTTTTGTCACGTCATCCCAGGTAAGTCCGGCAAACGCAAGGGCAGCACCGGCATTCATGTTGAGCGCGGGTGCGCCCTTGACCCAGGTGACACGCTTGCCTTTGAGGTCAGCGGCAGACTTCACACCAGCATCTCCAGCCACAACCAGTTGTTGGCCATTGGTGCCAAGATTGTTGAATAGGTTGTAGATGCGCATCGGGCCCCACTGCTGGGTGCCGAACATCAGGGATCCCTCCTGGGCAAACAGTGCGGCAAAGCCACAGGCGCAGATCTTGGATTGCCCGGACCGAAGAGGAACCATCCGGGATACATCGTTTTTGCCCGGTATTACGCGCAGTGACGTGCCGTAGTTCTTGCTCAGCATCTGGCCGATGCCTACAGATTGTGCATAGCCGGATGATGTGGTCCCGTAAGCGGTCCAGGACAGGTTCTTTGGCAAGTTCACATCATCGGCGTGTGCCGCTGAAAACGTGAGCGCGAAACTAAGGACAGAAGCGGACAGAACGCCCGATTTGGCTGCTAACATTTGTATTTCCCCCACCAGATTTGAAGAATGCGTGATTGCTGACGCCAACGGGCGGGCAGCAAAATCCTGACTTTCATGATACTCTTGCAGCGCCAGATTTGCGGCAACACAGCGATCTGTCGCAATCAAACGCGCCGTCTACGGACAGGAATCTACCATATAACCGGTGGCAATAAAGCGCAACCGGCAAGCGTAGAGAATTATTGATGTCTGCTGATCAAAATCAGCTGAAGTGTTGCCGTTGAAGCGCTGTTAATCAGTAACGCACGAGCCCGGGGCAGCGTTTTCTCGTTATGTGATAGCGGGCTGGACATACTCTCTGTCCGGTTGCTGTTCCCGATTGCGAATAAAGTCGGTTGGATCGAGTGCACGACTGCCAGCGATGGCGGATCCCGCGCTTGCAAACAGAGGATCGGGCAAGCAGCGGGGGCCGATAATATGGATTTCTACAGTATTGCCGCAACGGGTGAGTATGCTCGGCCGGCTCGCAAGGCCATTTGTACCGGGTGAGGTCGATTAAGAATTCGGTGCCCGGGTGGCTAACGCGCGTGCTGCTGGTGTTGGGCGGGTTTGTCATGGCGCCGTCAAGCAGGTCCGGCTGTTTTGTGTGGCGTTCGCAACACCGGGACCAAACTGTTTCGGATAAGCGCCAGGCGCATCACAAGTGCCTGGCGCTTATGGCAACTTCGGTTGTACTAAGCGACCTCGAACAACGCCGCCGCACCCATGCCGCCACCAACACACATCGTCACCACCACATATTTAACGCCGCGTCTTTTGCCTTCAATCAACGCGTGCCCTGTGGTGCGTGCGCCTGTCATGCCATAGGGGTGGCCAATGGATATCGAACCACCATTTACATTATATTTATCGGGATCAATACCCAGTTCGTCGCGGCAATACAAACACTGCACTGCAAACGCTTCATTGAGTTCCCACAAACCGATGTCATCAACTTTCAATCCGTGGTGCTTGAGCAATTTCGGAATTGCAAATACCGGCCCTATGCCCATCTGCTCGGGTTCTGTGCCGGCTACTGCCATACCACGATAAATACCTAATGGTTCCAGGTTGCGTTGCTCTGCGAGTTTGCTGTCCATGATCACACAGGCGGACGCGCCATCAGATAGCTGGCTTGCGTTACCTGCGGTAATTGAGCCCCCTTCAATAACCGGATTCAGTGCCTGCAAATTCTCAATCGTTGTGCCCGGGCGATTGCCCTCATCCTTGCTCAGTGTCACCTCTTCGTAGCTGACCGCTTTGGTCTCTTTATCAACGATCATCTTTGTGGCGGTAATCGGCACAATTTCGTCGTCGAAGTGCCCTGCGGCCTGAGCCGCTGCAGTTCGCTGCTGTGACGCCAGGGCATAGGCATCCTGAGCCTCTCGACTGACGTTGTATTTATCGGCAACGTATTCGGCGGTTTTCAACATCGGCATATAAGCGTGTTCGTACTGTGCGGTAACGTTTGGGTCCATCTGTTCCGCCGCCCAGCCAAGATACTGTTGCTGCACTGCCGAAATATTATCCTGGCCACCGGCAACGCACACCTTCATGCCGTCGAACGCGATCTGCTTTGCAGCGGTGGCAATCGCCATCAAACCCGAGGAGCATTGCCGATCAATTGTCTGCGCTGAAACCGATGCCGGCAAACCCGCGGCGATACTCGCGGTGCGCCCGATATTGCTGCCGGCAGTGCCTGCAGTCAGTACTGCGCCAACCACAACATCGTCGATCTCGGCTGGATCAACTCCTGATCGCTGTACTGCATGCGTGATCGCATGGCCCATCATCGTGGGCGATTTGATGTTATTCAGTGCGCCGCGAAACGCGCGCCCGATCGGTGTGCGGGCGGTGGAGACTATGACAGCGTCAGACATATTTATTCCTCTTGGAGACAGGGGCGATTGTAAGTGGTTTTCGGGAGTTTGTCGCGAAGGGTGCGGCGCCGCTACATGGCGCTCACGCCACCGTCAACCGGCACGGCAATGCCGTTCATATAGGTGTTGGCGGGCGATATCATCATTAGCATCACCGCTACGATCTCGCAAGGCTGTGCGACCCGGCGCAACGGGCAGCGTGCGGCCAGCGTCTTATTCATTTCATCGAGCGAGTTGTTGGGGTTGAGCACCGGATTG
>CAKZSB010000118.1 GCA_937920585.1 uncultured Granulosicoccaceae bacterium
CGTTCTGCCTCGAGTGCCTGTTCTGCGGCTTGACGCGCGGCTTCCAGTTCCGCGGCAGATTGTTCCGGGAAGATGGCCAGTTTGCTCTCCGCATAGGTTTTCTCGGCTTGTTTTCCGAACAGCATGTTCCAGAGTCGTAAGAGGGTTGCGACCACTGATCCTCCTGCCAGCAGGAAGCCGAGCACCATAAAGGACTTTGGTACCCAGCGATGCGGGATACCGGTCAGGGATTCAGAACCCTCGCCTGAAACGAAGGCGATGTAACCCATTCGGCCAGACCAGTAGATCATGAATGCCAGGAACGGAACGGCGAGGAATAGGAGTCCGAAAAATTCAACCCAGCCCTGTTTTCGTCGCGACAACATCTCGCGAAAAATGTCGACTCGTACGTGGGTGTTGGCAAGATAGCCGATACCGAAAGTAAACAGGAGCAACAGGGCGTGAAAGTGCCATTGCAAATCCTGCAATATGGTGGATGCCGAGTAGCCTGAAGTCTGTGTTATCTCTGAGAAATACAGGCGGGTGAAGTCCAGTTTGCGGGTGATCACGTCGAACATGATTACGATAATCAGCGGTATGATTATCCAACCCGCCGCACGCCCCGCCTTGGTGACGATATTATCCAGCCTGTCGGCCAGCTTTAACCCAGAGTTCATGAGCCAGTTTTCCTACGAGTTTTGAAAATTACCCAATGTTGTTAGCCTCGAAAGCGCCGGACTAACAACAGATACCTTATGTGAGTGCAAACAAAAAACGGCGTGAAAGGTTCACGCCGTTTTTATGCTACTCAAAGGTGTTGGCTACTTGAGATAGCCTTTGTCGCCCCAGATCTTGTAGGTTTCGCGAAACTCGGTGATGCTTTTCCAGATTTTCGCGCTGTCTTCGTTGGCAGCAACTTCCTCTTCAATCACTTCATTCCACGCGCCTTCAAGTGCAGTTAGCACATCGTCTGACCACGTCAGGTTGGTGACACCGTCCGCTTCGTTGGCAAGCATCGCTGCCGGCTGAAGCGCTTCACCTTCTGCCATCTCAACTGAAATGTTGGCAGTACAGGCTACTTCGAACATGGCCTGGAATTCTTCCGGCAGTTCGTTCCACTTGTCTCTGTTGACCAGAATTTCGTTAGTGGTTGACTGCTGGTGCCAGCCAGGGAAGTAGTTGTACTTAGCGATTTGGTAGAAGCCCAGAGAGCGGTCAATCGCGGGCATGGAGAATTCAGTCGCGTCGATGGTGCCGAGCTCAAGTGCCGGGTAGATATCGCCGCCAGCCAGCTGCTGTGTTGATACGCCGAACTTGTTCATGACCTTCGCGCCCAGACCGAAAAAGCGCATCTTCAGGCCTTTGAGCTGATCAAGGTTTTCGATTGGCTCGCGGAACCAGCCTGAAGTTTCGGGCGGGATCATGCCGCAATAGAAGTACTCGATGTTGTCGCGGCCATACAGTTCTTTGCCAAGTTCAATACCGCCGCCAAAGCGCATCCAGGCGTTGAATTCCAGTGCGCCCATGCCGAAGGGCCAGGTAGACAGGAAGTTGTAAGCAGAGTTTTTACCCTGGTTTGCGCCCGGTGTTCCGTAAGCTGCATCGAATGCGCCTTCAGAGACTGGATCGTAGTAGGCGTAGCCACCAGCCAGTGCACCTGGCTCGAAGACTTTGATGTCGAAATCGCCACCGGACATCTTGTTCACCCAGTCCGAAACTCGAGGGCCGACCGGGCCAATTACCGCCAGGTTGGTACCGAAGGCAGAGTGCAGCTTCCAGCGAACCTTTTTTGCGTGTGCCGGACCGGCAAAACTGGCAACCGCTACAGCTGTCGCTGCGGCAAGGCCCAGTCGTTTCATTAGTGGTGTGGCCATGTACTTCCTCCCGAAGGTGTGGATTGGGTATCTGCCGGCCAGTAATTACCGGCAGCAGTATGGAGCAAATGTGCTCGTTTCGCCTGATTGGTGGTGTTCTCTATCAGGCTGGAAACACGGTGTAACAGTACACTGGCAACCGAATGGATTCAAATAGAAAATGCGCCTCCCCGCACAGACTCGGGCTCGCGCCACGCGCCTGTGTAGTCGCCGGTAATTCTCGTACGAGCACTATTTCGGGTTGTTTGATATAGTGGCGCTCGCTGCAAAAATTTTGCGCAAGCCCCCGTGGTGAGTGACTGGAAGTTTGTAAATGCTGGAAGAGGTTCTACAGGGTCGGGGAGATTCTGGGATGTGCCTATTGCCCTAAGGGATTTATGACCGAATTTGTAGAAATGCTCCGCCAGGTGCCGATCTTTGCCAAGCTCGATGATCAGGCGCTGAGCGATCTGTCCAGCCGTTGTCGGCGCATGACATTCAAAAAGAATGCGGTGCTGATGACAGAGGGAGAGCCGGGCGAGTCACTGTTTATGATCGAGTCGGGCTCCGCGAAGGTGTTTGTCAGCGATGAAGACGGCCACGAGCTGGTTTTGTTTGTGGAGACTCAGGGCAGTCATATAGGCGATATCGCTCTACTGGACGACGAGCCGCGCTCCGCATCGGTTGTGACCCTTGAAAGCACCGTGGTGGTCAGTATTTCGAAACCGGATTTTCTGCGTTCTGTCGAGGCGCATCCGCTGATCCTGTTCAGCATAGTGCGCGAACTGACCCGTCGCCTTCGCCGCGCCACTGACGATATCCGCAGCCTGGCGCTGGACAACGTCTATCGCAGACTCGCCGACAAGCTGATGCAACTGGCGGAAGAAAACGATGACGGCGTGCTGGTGATGCCCAAACCCTTCAGCCACCAGGAACTTGGCAGCATGATTGGCGCCTCGCGTGAGATGGTGGGCAAAATTATGAAAGAGTTGCGCAAGGGGGGCTACATTGATGTGCACAATCGGCGCATGCACATCGTGAAAAAGCTCCCGCGCGACTGGTAGAGCACTAGGCAGCTGTCAGGCGATTGAAGGTGGCCTGATCAATATTGCTGCCGCACATGATAATCCCCACCCGCTTGCCAGCCAGCGTTTGCCGCAAAGGATGCATCAGCGCCGTCATGGCGGCAGCGCAAGCCGGTTCGACAGCGAGCTTCAGGTCGGTGAAAATCAGTTTCATGGTGGCGGCCAGTTGCGCATCGCTCACCAGTGCAATGTCATCGACAAGCTGCTGCACAATGTCAAATGAGTGCGCCTTGTGCATCGGCGCACCAAGACTGTCGGCGATGGTTGAGACATTAACCGTCGGCAGGGGTGAGCCGCTCGCCAGGCTATCTGTCATACCGCGTGCGCCCTCTGGTTCGACGCCATAGACTTTGCACTGCGGATTGAGTTGTTTGACCGCAGACGCAATACCGGCAATCAAGCCGCCACCACCCACCGGCACGATTACAGCGTCCAGTGTCCCGGCGTCTTCGATTAGTTCCAGTCCTACCGTTGCAGTTCCTTCGAACGTGTGCACGCCCTCAAACGGGTGCACCAGTTCGCGGCCTTCCTCGGCCTGTAGTTTTTCAGTGATGGAAATAAGTTCGGCGATGTTTTCGCCCATCACGATTTCAGCACCCAGTTGGCGGCAGGTTTCAACCCGGAACGGATTGGCGGTTTTGGGCATCACTACTTTCGCGTTGCTGCCGGCGGCGCGCGCCGCGTAGGCTGTGGCGATGGCGTGATTACCGGCAGAAAATGCAGTCACACCGAGCTTTCGCTGCTCGTCAGTGAGGTGATTCAGTACGTTGATCGCACCGCGCGCCTTGAAGCTGCCTGTTTTCTGTAGCAACTCGAGCTTCAGCCAAACCTCAGTGTTGTCGGCGAGCAATTGATCCATCGCCTGCCCGTAATAGGGCAGAGCAGGTGTCCTGATGACATGGTTTTGAATAGACTCGCTGGTTGCTTTAATCCGGCTGAGGCTGGGGTAGTTTGTCATGGGCTTGCACACTGACTGAGGGAGAGCGGGCGCGAATCAGGAGTCCGCACACCAATACAGCATATACCGCAGCAAGTAGCGATGGTAACCCGAAAGTTGACGAAATCTCGATCGCAACGCCGCCCAGCAGGGCGCCGAGCAAGGCGCCGACGCCCCACACCGCGCCAAAAGCCGAGGTGCCGCTGATCAGGTCCTGGCCGGTGAATCGATCGCCAAGCGATTTTAGCGCCGTGGTGTAGACGCCGTAGCCGGTGGCGCCGGCGACGATCAGCACTGGCCACATCCAGATCGTGTTGATCACCACAGGCACGCTTAGCGTCAGCAATGCTGTGACTGCCGCGCAAGCGGTGAGCACACGCCGGGCAGAAAACAGATCCGCCAGCCAGCCAATCGGATACTGGAGAAACACATTGCCCAGGATCAATGCGGTTAGCGCCCAGGCGGCTGTACTGACATCCAGTCCGTTGCGCATGCCGTAAATGGGAAATAAAGAAAGCGCTGCGGCATCGAAGATCGCAAACGCACCGACAGCTGCGATAAGCATCGGTGCTTTGGGAATGAATGCAAGAAAGCTCGTTGAATTGGCTGTGGATTCTGTCGTGACCAGATCTTCCTGCATCAGGAAAAGCGGCGTGACCCCGATGGCGAGAATCGCGGCGCCGAGGACAAATGGCGTCCAGCCCTCGACGCCGATAGTGCCAATCAGCGCCGGCCCTGCACCAAAGCTTGCGGACAGTAAGCTTGCGTACAGCGCGACAACCTTGCCACGATGTTTGTTACCTGCAAATCCGATTATCCAGGCTTCACTCAGCACGAACAGGATTGCGATAGACATGCCCTGCAGGAACCGCAGCAGAAACCAGACACTAACGTGGTCGAAAACTTTATACAGCAGCGTGATAATGGCGGTCAGCAGTGCGGCCACGATAGCCAGCTTTTTGCTGCCAAGGCGTGCAGTAAAGAGGGGTATTAATGGCGAGCAGACCAGAATGCCTAACGGCATCATCGCGGCGTTGGTGCCGATGACGTCTGACGCCACGCCGCGTATCTCCAGTAAGAGGGAGAGTAACGGGTAGGTCATGCCAAATGCGAGTCCGAACACCGTTATGGCAGAGCAGGCGGCGATCAGATTGCGGATGTGGGGTTCGGTGGAGACGCTCAATTTGTTGTTTTTTTCCGGCGACGTGCGTTGACTCTGTAGCACCCGTCATGCCGACAGCAGTATTTGTTGATGGCAGTCACTGAACAGCGTTCCGTACCTGAGTAATCGATGTCGCAATGTGGACTTTGACCCGTCTTCCGCCTATCATGCGCGCGTCCTGTCGCTCCCTGGCAGGGCACCGCTACCCCGCCGTTTCAAACCTGTTAAGAGAATGCAATTGTGCAAAAACGCCGTGCTGGCGCTGGCCGACGGAACCATACTCGAAGGTACTTCGGTTGGTGCAAAATCAATAGCCGACGGAGAAGTGGTGTTCAACACCGCGATGACCGGCTACCAGGAAATTCTCACCGACCCGTCCTATCGAAAGCAGATAGTGACACTGACCGCGCCGCATATTGGTAACACCGGCACTAATGCTGAAGATGCCGAGTCGGCCGGTGTTCACGCCGCCGGGCTGGTTATACGGGATATGCCGCTGCGCAGCAGCAACTTTCGAAACGAACTGGACCTTGGCGACTATCTGCGTGGCCACGGGATTGCTGCCATTGCGGATATCGACACCCGGAAACTGACTCGTATCCTGCGCAGCGGTGGTGCACAGGCCGGGGTGATCGATTGTTCCGAGCAACCCAACGCTCAGGCGGCGATTGCCAAAGCGCGAAAATTTGCCGGCCTCGCCGGAATGGACCTGGCGCGCGAAGTCAGCACCGCTGATGCCTACCAATGGAACACTTCGACCTGGGTGCTGGGTTCGGGCAGTGCCGACATTCCCGACCGTCAACTGCCGCATCACGTTGTCGCCTATGATTTTGGCGTAAAACGCAATATCTTGCGCCTGCTGGTCGCCAGCGGGTGCCGGGTGACAGTTGTGCCGGCGACCACGACGGCTGACGAGGTACTGGCGCTGCAGCCGGACGGCGTGTTCCTGTCAAACGGCCCTGGTGACCCCGAGCCCTGCACCTACGCTATCGAGGCTATCCGCACACTTTTGGACAGCGACGTGCCGATATTTGGAATCTGCCTTGGGCACCAGTTGCTGGCGCTTGCCTGCGGGGCGAAAACCATGAAGATGAAATTCGGCCATCACGGCGCCAATCATCCGGTGCAGGAGGTCGATTCAGGCCGGGTGTTTATCACCAGCCAGAATCATGGCTTTGCGGTAGACCCCGACAGCTTGCCCGCCCATGTTCGCGTCACCCACCGATCGCTGTTCGATGATTCCCTGCAAGGTATTGAATCCACCGAGCGATCGGCCTTCAGCTTT
Source organism: uncultured Granulosicoccaceae bacterium (assembly GCA_937920585.1). Taxonomy (GTDB): domain Bacteria; phylum Pseudomonadota; class Gammaproteobacteria; order Granulosicoccales; family Granulosicoccaceae; genus CAKZSB01. The sequence continues at coordinate 6,302 of CAKZSB010000118.1, forward strand.
CAGGGGCATCCGGAAGCGAGCCCTGGCCCGCAGGATCTACTCCCCCTGTTTACCCGATTTGTCGCACAGATAGAACAGCAAAAGCATGCCGCGTCGTAGCGATCTGACCAGTATTCTTGTTATCGGAGCCGGCCCGATTGTTATCGGGCAGGCATGCGAATTTGACTACTCCGGGGCGCAGGCCTGCAAGGCGCTGCGTGAGGAGGGGTATCGAGTCATATTGGTGAACTCCAATCCCGCCACGATCATGACCGACCCGGATTCGGCTGACGCGGTTTACATCGAGCCTGTCGAATGGCAGGTGGTGGCGAAGATTATCGAGCAGGAGCGGCCCGATGCGATTTTGCCCACTATGGGCGGGCAGACCGGTCTGAACTGCGCGCTCGACCTGCACCACAACGGTGTGCTCGAGAAATATTCGGTCGAGCTGATCGGAGCGACGCCCGAGGCGATAGATCTGGCAGAGGATCGCGACAAATTCCGCCACGCGATGACTGAAATCGGGCTCGCGACGCCGACGGCAGAAATTGCCCATTCGATGGACGAGGCCTGGGCCGGGCTCGAAAAAATTGGCTACCCCACGATAATCCGCCCGTCTTTCACTATGGGTGGCAGCGGTGGCGGCATAGCCTACAACCGCGAGGAATTCGCGGCCATTTGCCAGCGTGGGCTCGATCTGTCGCCAACCACCGAAATTCTGCTCGAGGAATCGGTGCTCGGCTGGAAAGAATTCGAAATGGAAGTGGTTCGCGATTCGGCGGACAACTGCATCATTATCTGTTCGATCGAGAATCTGGACCCGATGGGGGTGCACACCGGTGACTCAATCACCATCGCGCCGGCACAGACCCTGACGGACAAGGAATATCAGATCATGCGCAACGCCTCGATTGCGGTGTTGCGGCGCATCGGGGTGGATACCGGCGGATCAAATGTGCAGTTTGCGGTCAATCCTGCGGATGGTCGGCTGATCGTCATAGAGATGAATCCGCGCGTATCGCGATCCTCTGCGCTGGCGTCGAAAGCGACCGGCTTTCCGATTGCGCGGGTTGCGGCGAAACTTGCCGTGGGTTATCTGCTCGACGAATTGCGCAATGAAATCACCGGTGGCACCACACCGGCCTCGTTTGAGCCCGCGATAGACTACGTTGTTACAAAAATTCCCCGTTTCACATTCGAGAAATTCCCGGCTGCCGATGCGCGCCTGACCACACAGATGAAGTCAGTCGGTGAGGCGATGGCCATCGGCCGAAACTTTCAGGAATCGCTGCAAAAGGCGATGCGCAGTCTGGAGATTGGCAGCGTCGGCTTTGATCTGCAGCACGGTGCGCAAAGCGAAATCCCGGCTGATGAACTGGGCTTGCAACTGGGTCAGCCCGCAGACCGCCGATTGTGGTACGTCGGCGAGGGCTTCAGGACAGGTATGTCGGTTGAAGCGCTGCACGAGGTCACTGGCATCGACCCGTGGTTTCTGAGCCAGATCGAGGACATCATCAACGACGAACAAGCGCTTGCTGGCAGCAATCCGGAGGCGCTGGATTTCAACACGATGCGAAAGCTCAAGCGCAAGGGCTTCGCCGATGCGAGACTTGCGCAGTTGCTCGAGGTAGATGAGCGTGTGGTTCGCGATCGACGCCACGAGCTGGGCTTGCGGCCGGTCTATAAGCGAGTGGATACCTGTGCGGCGGAGTTTGCGACGGAAACCGCCTATCTCTACTCAAGCTATGACGAGGAATGTGAGGCGGCGCCGACACAGCGCGAAAAGGTGGTTGTGCTGGGCGGTGGGCCGAATCGAATCGGTCAGGGGATCGAGTTCGACTATTGCTGTGTGCACGCCGCCTATGCCTTGCACAATTCCGGCTTCGAGTCGATCATGATCAACTGTAATCCCGAGACAGTTTCAACTGATTTCGACACCTCTGACAGGCTTTATTTCGAGCCGTTGACGCTGGAAGATGTGAGCGAAGTGCTGCATCTGGAGCAGCCCAGCGGTGTGATCGTGCAGTACGGTGGTCAGACACCGTTGAAACTGGCCGCCAGTCTCAAGGATATGGGCGCGCCGGTTATTGGCACCTCGCCTGATGCGATAGATCTGGCTGAAGATCGCGACAGGTTCCGCGACCTCATCGAAGCGCTGAATTTGCTGCAACCGGAGAATCGCACCGCGACAGACGTGGAGCAGGCGTTGCTGGTGGCAGCTGAAATTGGTTATCCGCTGGTCGTCAGGCCCTCTTATGTGTTGGGTGGTCGTGGAATGGAAGTGGTCTACGACGACGAGCAACTGCGCCGCTACATGGTGGGCGCGGTAGCGGTGTCAAACAGCGCACCGGTACTGCTGGATCGTTTTCTCGAAGATGCGGTAGAAGTCGATGTCGATGCGGTCTGCGACGGCGAGGTAGTGCTGATCGGCGGCATTATGGAGCACATCGAACAGGCTGGCATTCACTCGGGTGATTCGGGATGTTCACTGCCGCCATTCAGTCTTACCGAGGATATCCAGCAACGCCTGGCGGAACAGATGACCCGACTCGCGCTCGCGCTTGATGTCGTGGGCCTCGTCAATGCCCAGTTCGCGGTGCGGGATGACGTCATCTACATCCTCGAGGTCAATCCTCGCGCGTCGAGAACCGTGCCGTTTGTCTCGAAAGTCACCGGCGTACCACTGGCAACCATCGCTGCGCGCGTGATGGCCGGGCAGTCGCTCACTGCTCAGGGTGTCCTCAAACAGGTTGTGCCGGATTATTTCAGCGTGAAAGAGTCAGTATTTCCGTTCAACAAGTTTCCCGATGTCGATCCACTGCTGGGGCCGGAGATGAAATCTACCGGCGAAGTGATGAGCACCGGTCGCACGTTTGCCGAGGCCTTTTGTAAAGGATCGCTGGCTGCAGGCATGCCGCTGCCGACCGGCGGGGCGGCATTTTTAAGTGTTCGAGATTCAGACAAGCCCTTCGTTTCAGCGTTGGCGCGATCGCTCATAGACGCGGGCTTTGAGCTTTGGGCGACTGAAGGCACAGGGGCGGTGATGATCGCCGATGGTTTGTCGTGCCATATCGTAAACAAAGTGAAACAAGGCAGGCCGCATATTGTTGATAAAATAAAGAACGGCGATATATCGCTGATTATCAACACCACCAGTGGACGACAGGCGATTGCAGATTCATTTCTGATTCGCCGCGAAGCGCTGAACCGGCGAATAGCCTACGCGACGACCGTGGCGGCCGGCTCGGCTATTTGTCGGGCGCTGGGTATTGACCCCGCCTCGAACGTTTACTGCCTTCAGGCCCTACACGGGGAGTTAACATGAGTAAGGTTCCTTTAACATCGAAAGGCGCCGAGATGCTGAGGGCCGAGTTGACCGACCTCAAAGGTGTGCAGCGTCCACAGGTCATTCAGGCTATCGCGGAGGCGCGCGAGCACGGCGATCTGAAAGAGAATGCCGAGTATCACGCCGCGCGTGAGCAGCAGAGCTTTATCGAAGGCCGGATCAAGGAAATCGAGGGCAAGCTTTCGCACGCACAAATTATTGACGTTACCCAGATGAATGCGGGTGGCAAGGTGATTTTTGGCGCGACCGTGGACTTGCTCGATATGGAAACCGACGAATCGGTTACCTATCGGATAGTGGGCGACGACGAGGCTGACATCAAGCAGGGTTTGATCAGCTTCAGCTCACCGCTGGCGCGCGCGATTATCGGCAAGACTGAAGGTGATGATGTCGAATTTCAGTCGCCGGGTGGTCTGCGCGAATATGAAATAGAGGCTGTCCGCTACGTGTAGTGCGCAGCGCTAACCCGCGTTCGCAGGTCGGCCTGTTGAATTCGTGCCCTCGCTGTGTTTACTTCGGGAATACGATTACAGGTTCCTTTTTATTGCGCCGGTACAGCACCGCGGTTTGGCCGATGCGCTGGACTACAGTGGCGGCGCAGCGCTCAGCCAGCGATGTGCCGGCAGTGTCGCGCTCGGCGCGATCGCCGATGGCGATTTTTACCTTTACCAGCTCGTGATGCCGCAGCGCGATATCGAGTTCGTCCTGCACGGCTTTAGTCACGCCCTTTTGGCCAACACGGACAACGGGTTGCAGAGCGTGGCTGAGGGATTTGAGATGTTTGAGCTGTTTTTTATCGAGTGTCATCAGGGGCGGGTCGAGTATCAATCCTGGGATTGTGCAGATCGTGCAACAGGGGGCGTCTATGGCGCGTAGCAAGAGTAGTCAGCGCTGGCTGCAAGAGCACCATGCGGATGACTATGTCAGAAAATCAAAGCAGCAGGCGTTGCGCTCGCGCGCAGTATACAAGCTTGAGGAGATCGATGAGCGCGATCGACTGATTCGGCCGGATTCCTGTGTTGTCGAACTGGGTGCGGCGCCCGGCGGCTGGACAGAATATGTGGCTGCCAGGCTGGGACGCAACGGATTTCTGCTCGCAGTCGACATCCTGCCCATGGAGCCGGTCGAAGGGGCCACAATCTTGCAGGGTGATTTTACTGAGCTCGAGGTTCTCGATCAGGTTAAGTGTGCCATTGGTGGTCGGTCTGTTGATCTTGTTTTGTCGGACATGGCCCCCAATTTCACCGGACAAAGCGCAGTAGATCAGCCTCGCTCTGTCTATCTGGCAGAGTTGGCACTGGAAATGTGTGACGAGGTCCTGAGCGATTCAGGGGTATTGTTGGTCAAGACTTTCCAGGGAGTCGGGTTTGAAATGCTGTTGGCGCAGATGAGAAAGTCTTTCAGCAGCGTCAAAACGCGCAAGCCTTCGGCCTCCAGGTCTCGTAGCCGTGAAGTCTACATACTGGCTAAGCGTTAATCGGATATACTGTGTAGTGCGCTCGGAATCGGACGTTGCGTGCGTAAAAGCCATTTTACAGGGGTGGTCTCAATTTGAACGATCTTGTTAAAAACGTGCTCCTTTGGGTTGTGATTGCCGTCATTTTAATGGCTGTTTTCAACAATTTAGGTGGGCAACGCCAGTACGGGCAGACAATCAGCTATTCAGATTTCATCAATAGCGTGAAATCCGGGCAAGTGACGTCTGCGACCCTCGATGGCAGGGAAATACAGGGGCAATTGTCCTCCGGCCGCGTCTTCAACACTTACAGTCCGGAAACAGACAACCGATCTCTGATCGGTGAAATGCTCGATTCCGGTGTAGAAATCCGCGCCGAGAAGCCCGAGAAAACCGGGTTGTTAATGCAGCTGTTCATCAGCTGGTTTCCCTTCCTGCTGCTCATTGGTATCTGGGTGTTCTTTATGCGCCAGATGCAGGGCGGAGGTGCGGGCCGCGGCGCCATGTCATTCGGCAAGAGCAAGGCTCGCCTGATGGGCGAGGACCAGGTCAAGGTCACCTTCTCGGACGTTGCAGGTGTGGAAGAGGCGAAAGAAGAAGTTGCCGAGCTGGTGGAGTTTTTGCGCGATCCAGGCAAGTTCCAGAAGCTTGGCGGCAAGATACCGCGCGGTGTGTTGCTGGTAGGCTCTCCGGGAACTGGTAAAACACTGCTTGCCAAGGCAATCGCCGGTGAGGCAAAGGTGCCGTTCTTCACTATCTCGGGTTCCGACTTCGTCGAAATGTTTGTCGGCGTTGGCGCGTCTCGGGTGCGCGATATGTTCGATCAGGCCAAGAAGCATGCGCCCTGCATTATCTTCATCGACGAAATCGACGCGGTCGGTCGGCATCGTGGCGCAGGCCTCGGTGGCGGACACGACGAGCGCGAGCAGACGCTGAACCAGTTACTGGTAGAAATGGACGGTTTTGAAGGCAACGAAGGCATTATTGTCATCGCGGCCACGAACCGCCCTGATGTGCTCGACCCGGCGCTGCTTCGGCCCGGCCGATTTGATCGCCAGGTTGTCGTGCCACTGCCTGATGTGCGCGGTCGCGAGCAGATTCTTCGGGTCCACATGAGCAAAGTGCCGGTTGCCAATGACGTGCGCCCGGACCTGATTGCCCGCGGCACCCCTGGTTTTTCGGGTGCGGATCTCGCCAACCTCGTCAACGAGGCGGCGCTGTTCGCAGCGCGCTCGGACAAGAAGCTCGTTGA
>CAKZSB010000119.1 GCA_937920585.1 uncultured Granulosicoccaceae bacterium
CTACAGCCCGGCGACCAGATTCAGATTATTCCGAATCACGTGTGTGTCGTATCGAATATGTTCGATCAGGTGCATTTGATTGATGCGCAAAGAGCAATAAAACCAATGTCAATCGATGCGCGCGGCAAAGTGAACTAGCACCCTACAGTCAACCGTTCGTGCAACACTTTTACTACGGCACGTTTTCGTCGGGTGGATAAGCCTGCGCATCCACCCGGACACAAAAACCGCACGAGACACGCAAATCGATTCCCGCAAGAAGCCACGCACCGCACTGCCATAACAACTACAGATCGTCATCAACATGGTGGATGTAATACCTCACGAAACACGTAAATCGTTTGCGGCAAAAAACCGGACACCTCATTGCTATAATATCCACAGTTGTCACCAACATGGTGGATGCGCAAGCTTATCCACCCTACGAACAAGGACAACGGACTACGAACAACTAACATACTCACTTTTCATCTACATGACAGGTAATTGAACTTGTCATCCACACGGACAACAATTCTCACGAATAACGCTTTACCGCCTCCAGCAACAAGCCACTCCCCACACTGTTGTACAAATCACCGGCGACCTGTTTTGCATCGGGAAAGGCGCTGTCGATGCAGGCGGTGACCATCGGCAACGCGGTTGAACCGCCTGTGGTGAATACGGTATTTATTTGTTGAGCGCTAACACCTGCCTGCTGCAAGGTTTCATTCAGCGCTAAAAAAATCTTTTCGACATCACGCTGCAGGGACTGCTCCAGCAATTGTTGGGTCAGGGTACAGCTGTCCACGCTTATGTCATTGCTGTCAGTAAATAGCCCATCCAGATGCACTTGTGTTTCACTCCTGTCGGACAATTCGATCTTCGCCTGCTCTACCAGCCCCGCCAGGCTATGGCCCTTGCGGTGTTTAAGTAGTTCGATCAATCGATCGAGGCGCTGCTTGTCGCTGACGGTCAGGCGGAAACTCTGCAGTTCTCTTTGTACGTCTCGCGTGTAGAGCAGATGAATTTTGTGCCACGTTGCAAGGTCGTGATAGTAATGCCCTGGCATGTTAAGCGATGGCCGATCAGCCATCGGCATACCGAATCCGAATTCGGGCATGATGCCGGCGATGGAAAGCCGTCGATCAAAATCGGTACCACCGATATGGATACCGTTGTTGGCCAGAAAATCAGCCTCTCTGTCTGCTTGTAGATGACGCTCCGGCGATAGCCGCACCAGGGTAAAATCGGACGTGCCGCCGCCGATATCGACGATCAACGCCAGCTCCTCTGTTTTCACTTGCTGTTCGTAGTCGAGGGCGGCGGCTATCGGTTCATATTGAAACGAAACGTCGCGAAAACCGGCAATTTTTGCAATGGCCGCCAGATGCGCTTCGGCCTCGCGGTCGAGTGCCGGATCATCATCGTTGAAGAACACCGGTCGACCAATAACGACCGAGTCAAGGCTTGAACCGTCAGCCATAAAGGTCTGCGCTTGCTGTCTCAGGCTGCCCACAAAAAAACCGATAATCTCGTCAAAACTGTAAAAGCGGTTTTTTACCTGCGTGGTGTCACCCATGAATGAACCACCAAGCAGGCTTTTCATCGAGCGCATCAGGCGACCGGACTCACCCTGCGTGTAGCGCACCATGGCCTGTCGGCCAAAACTGATTTCATCGTCGTCAAAGCCAAAAAACAGAGCGCTTGGCAATGTGGTCTGCCAGTTGCCCTGTGCATCCTGCTCAAGCGGCACCATCGTTTGCACCCGGTTGTGCAACACGCCAATAGTTGAATTGGAAGTACCAAAATCGAGACCACATATCGTCATGCGGATTGTCTCCAGTGCAATTGCCGACGGACCACAGTTGACCGTGGCAAATTCAATTCTCAAGGGTAGCTTGCGCCACAGTCTTTGCAAAAACCGCGGTTGGCCGGGATGCAGCCGGCCAGTGTAATCAATCTCACCGCAACTGTCGTGCGCGAGCGCGCGTCAGCTGCGCGGCGGATCGCGGCCTTGCCCTCCAGCGATACCCAGAAAACACCATTTTGCATACGCTCGATGGGCGATTGCACCGCAAACCACTCACCGCGACCGAACGGGAGCCTTCGTGCCGGAAAATAGACCATTGCAGCTATTGCCGCGACAGCTAAATACTGTCATGCCGTGCAACGGCACTTGTTACGTTCAACTGCCAGCGGCGCTGACAGATGCGACCAGAACCTGACACGCAAACCGGCCAGGCTGACTAGTCGGCAATTTCCTCACGCAGGCGCACAGGACCAAATTGCACGGGATAAAGGCCGACCTTGTCGGCATAGAAACCACGCAATTGTTGCATATCGGCACTGACGTCCCCGGTTGGATTCAGCGCGGGGCCAAACCCTGCCTGGCGGCGTTCGTAATCGAGATAAGATGGCACAACGGGTACATTGGCAGCTTTGGCGATGCGATAGAAACCCGACTTCCAGTACTCAGTGCGTGCCCGCGTCGCCTCGGTGGGTATCACCAGCATCAGACTCGGCTCACGCGCAAATACGGCAGTTAACTCGGCGACCACGTCCTGAGCCGCGCCACGATCAACTGCAATGCCACCCAGCGCTCGCATAAACCATCCCATCGCGGGATTGAATAGGGACTTCTTGGCCAGCCAGCGGACATTCAATCCGAATGCGGCTGCGTACAGCAGCATATAGAGAAAATCCCAGTTCGAGGTGTGCGGCGCCGCTATCAACACGCAACGCGGATGCGCCGGAGCCGACCCGGCCAGCGTCCATCCCAGCCTGCGAAGCAGCATTGTAGCCAGTTTCTTTTTCAATTCGGTTTCCGTGTTGCTGTGGTATGCGCCACCACTTACGGTTGTGCACACCCGGCGCATCGCATTGTACCCCGGGTCCGGCACGGCATGTTCGGGTGTGTCAAGCCGGGCGTACATTCAGTTCATTGCCGCAGGCCCCCGGTCTGAAGTCGGCGGGTTAGGCGCTATGTATGAACCGTACACCGCCATACTGTTTGCAATGAGTGGAATCCCGGCGGAGCAAATACATGACCAATCACGCAATCTCCCGTTCGCACAGCTGTAGCCGATACTGGAACGAAAAAACCGGACACCGAACAGGGTTATGAATGGCTGGAGAGCTCGCCGGTGCCGGGCGCTGCACATTGGCCTGTGGACGTTCAATCGTCAACAGCCATTCAGCTGCTCACCTTTTACAGACCGCTGCGATCGGCACCTCGCCCGGCCTTTGGCTGTCTCATTAGCCGTGATTCCTGAGCGCGAGTCCGGACAGGCTCACCGTTCTGCTCGATGGCAGCCCGGCCGGCGAGCGGACAGCGATTAACCGCGACAAATCCGCTGTTAACATCCGCCTGCAGAAAATGGCAAAATCTGAATAACGGTCGCTCATTGTCCGGCACTGTTAAATCACCGCACGCACAACCGGCGGCGATTTCGAAAACACTTTGAACAAGGATTACAAGATGAACCTCCACGGTAAGGTTGCGCTGGTTACGGGTAGCGCAATACGGGTTGGCAAAGCACTGGCAATCAGCCTCGCCGAAGAAGGCTGCAATGTGGTTGTGCACTACGGGCGATCGACAGATCAGGCAAATAAGACTGTTGCAGTACTCCAGTCACTCGGCGTGCAGGCCTGGGCTGTCAGCGCTGATCTCGCCGATGAGGCAGCAGTGAGCACGCTTATCGCCGATGCCCGGGCGCTGGCGGGCTCAATCGATGTACTCGTCAACAGCGCATCGGTTTTTCCGGAAGAATCCTTCGAGACAGCGACATCGGCAACCTGGGATCACACCATGATGGTCAATCTGAAAACGCCGTTTCTGCTAAGCCAGCACTTTGCGGCGATGCTTGACGCAGAGCAAGGCAAGATCATCAATTTACTCGATGCCTCCTCGATGCGCCCGCGCAACCATCACTTTTCCTACACCATCAGCAAGTATGGACTGGAGGGACTAACCAAAACCGTTGCGCATGCCCTGGCGGCGCGCAACATACAGGTAAACGGAATCGCACTCGGCGCGATTCTCCCCAACAGCAACGACGCCGATCCGGCCGCCTTCGATGCCATGGCAAGCAGCAATCCATCCGGTCGCAATGGCGACCCAAAGGCCGTGGCAGATGCACTACTGTATTTCGTTAAACACGCTGACTATGTCACCGGTGAATCAATTTGCATCGACGGCGGGCAACATCTGGTTTAGTTCACTTTGGCACAATTCCAGATGCTCCGGAGAAGTACAACTCGCGTCGCCGAAGATCGACAAAAAGATCAACTCTCATGTGGCGGCACTATCGCAACGCGAGAATCACCGCCAGAATTAAACCCGCAATAAAAATAGTTTCGGCGACAATCAGTACGATGGCCTGTCCGCCCACCTGCATTATTCTTTGCAATGAAGTCCGCATGCCCACCGCGGCAATCGCCACCAGAAGCGCCCAGCCAGAGATATCGTTTACCAGCTCGACAGCCACCACCGGCAGCCATCCGGTTGAGCGGATAACCGCCAATACAACGAAGCCGACCAGAAATAACGGCAGCAAGGGTGGCTTGCGCTCGGGCGATGCCTGTTCGCCATGATATTTTCGAACATACAGGGCGATCAGCAACACCACCGGTGCCAACATCGACACCCGGATCAACTTGACCACGGTGGCAACCTCACCGGTCTCTTGCGAACTGGAGAACCCCGCACCCACTACTTGCGCAACATCGTGAATGGTACCGCCCAGAAAAACACCCGCCTCCACTTCATTCATGCCCCAAAGATGAGACAGTGGCGGATAGACGATCATGGCAAGTGTACTGAGCACCGTGACGCTCAACACAGTAAAAATAAGGTTGCGATCAGAGTGCTCATTTTTTGGCAGTACCGCCGAGATTGCAATTGCCGCCGACGCGCCGCAAATTGCAACCGAGCCACCGGTGAGCAAACCCAGGCGCCAACCGCGCCCGAGCAACCTGGCCCCGATAAAACCAAACGCGATAGTGGCAAATACACCCGCTATGGTGAGCGCAATATAATTAGGACCGATAGTCGATAGCAGCTCCACGCTCACACGCACGCCGAGCAGCGCAACACCGAGACGCAGTATAAAGGTGACAGAAAATTCAATGCCGCGAACGCACTTGCCCTCCTCGGCCAGAAAGTGCAACGGCACGCCCAACAGCAATGCCATCAACATCGCGGGCGCACCATAGTGTTCCGAGAGGAACTGCGCCGACAACGCGACCAATACGGCGACCAGGACACCGGGAAAGATATCGGCTGTCGTTTGCTTCAGACGGCTCACCCGCCCCGACGATGCCAGCGCCGGTTCGCCTGCTTGATCCTGCATGGAATATTCGCCCAAATGTTAGTCTCGCCAGTTCAGTGAACACAGAATCCGGCAATTTTCCGAACGCAATATCCGGCATACTTGATAAAAAGAATTGTTTTTAAAGGTTAGCGCAATACTGACCTTGCAGAATCGCGTTGGCCATCACCAGACTATGGCAGCGAGGCCACAACCCGCTAATGCCGCAAGCTGTGATGCTAAGGCTGGCGAGCGAACGCAGATCGAATAAGCGCCACGCCTGCCACACTGAACAGACCGGCAACTACGCCATCGATCATTCGGCTGCAATGTTGATACCCGCGGGCCATCGCGGTAATAGAAAACAGAATCGAATAGCCAGCATAGCAGACAAAACCCACGATAATACACACAGCCGTAGCCAGTGCCACTAGCACGGGTCCATCGTTGCTATCAATACCAATCGACAGTGCCGCCATCCACGCCACCACGGCTTTCGGGTTCGACAAATTGAGTATCAGCCCCTTGGCGAACCAGCTCCGCCCGCCAGGCTTTGCAGCTTGCTCGCGGGCAGGCCACCAGGCACTGCGGGCGGACAGGAAAGCAAGCCACAGCAAATACAGGCCACCGAGTAATTTGAGCATCATCAACCAATAGACCGAGCCCTGCAGCACAGCCCCCATACCACTCGCGGCAATCAGCCCCCAAAATGCCAAACCACAGGATAGGCCTGCCGCGTAAGTTAAGCCTGCAACGCGCCCACTGCTCATCGCCACGGCAGCACAGGATATTGTCGCCGGACCGGGAGAGGCCGTGACAATGAAAAACGCAAAGCCAATTGAAACCAGAGCAAGGTAGTCCACGGATTACGCCAAACCAGGAATTCATGCGAGGGTCTCACGGCCGGGGCTTGTCAGCAATACCGCCGCCTTGTGTCGCTTGATCAACGTGACGCCGGCGTGAGGCGTAACATTCCAGTCACGGTAACTTGCAACACCCAACGAACCTTTCACACGCTCACTACTTCGTAACTCGTGGGTCCGATTTTTCGCCTGTTCGCACTTTTGCAATGCGACGTGGTCAGTTACCGTACCCGAAACCACAAACAGGTACTGACTCTTGATCCCCATGGGCACCGTTGTAACCAGTTGCATGATTATCGGGCTGATATTTGCCAGCCCGCTGCTCAACCGCGCACCGCGCGTATTGAATCTCGCCGCCGCCGCTATCGTGGGCGCCGCTGGTTGCTGGAATGTGTTGTGGTATGCCGTTCGCAATATCCCCGATAAATGGGGCTGGCTGGCGCTGATCTCGGGGATCCTCATGGTGATCACCGCGGCCTACATCGCCAGATCCACACGCCTGCCCGGTTTTTTAACCGCGGCAAAAATCCCCGTGCTGATCGGCCTGCTGGCTTGCGCGTTTTACTACGCGCAAACCATTTATCATCTTTAAACCTGCCCGCGCCATTTGCGGATCAGGCGGCCGTCGATAAACGCGAGCCCGGTGGCGATGATGGTTGCACCGATGATTTCTTTTAAGTAGATCGGCTCGCTCAGGAACATATTGCCCAGCAGCATGGCGGTAACCGGGATCAGCAGCGTTACCAGCATGACGTTGCTGGCGCCGGCTCGCACCAGAATATTGAAAAACACGATATAGGCCAGCGCTGTGCCAAACACGCCCAGCGCCACCAGCGACCAGATCACCGCAGCGCTCGGCTGCGATAGCGTCCAGGGCTGATCGACGAAACAGACCAGCGCAGCCATGATCACCGTCGAACACAGCAGTTGGCAGGTGGCGGACTTAATCGGCGCGAATCCGGCCAGAAATTTTCGGCCCCAAAGTGCTGCAAAACCATAGCTGAGCGCCGCTGCCAGGCAAAGCCCGATCCCGAGCGTTTGCGCAGCACCTATCGGCCCATCGACGCCCCGCAGCACAGCCACGCCAAGAACCCCAAGCAACACACCGATCACGCGATAGCGCGTTAATCGCTCTTCCCTGAAGCTTGCCATCACAAGCACCGTAAAAAGCGGTGTCATCGCATTGATAATCGATGACAGCCCAACGCTAATATGCAGCTGGCCGGCGAAAATCAGCCCGAAGGGAATGACATTGTTGAGCACGCCCATACCGATAAACGGCAGCCAGTCAGACCCGCTGCGAGGCATAGAATGACCAAGAAACCAGAACAGCGGCAGTAGCGCGACAACGGCGATCGAGACCCGCGCCAGAACGACCGTCAGTGGCGGCAACTCTTTTACGGCAACCCCTGCAAAGAAATAGGCTCCGCCCCACAGCACAGACAGCAATAACAACAGGCCCCACTCGACGGGCCCCATACTATTTTTCTGTTCCACTACTCTGGCCCGCCCCTGAAAGGGGCGCAGCGTAGCAATGTTAAGTTGCCACTGCCATCCGCTTTCTTGCTTTCAGTGCTGCTGTGGCGCAGAGAAACCAGCGCCAAAACTGGCACCAAACTGCGTTGGGTGTGGCAGCCGGCTGGTTGAGCGCACAAGCGCGCTCATCAGGCAACACTGGCGGTTCAGCCGTCGTAGGCGATCTCGTTGACCATTTTCGCCGCAGTCACACGATGTTTCGCAATCTCCGCCAGCGGTGTTTTGTCCATTTCAAACACACCCCAGGACTCCAGCAAGCCGGACCAGTTGACCTGCGGATTCACCGGGTATTCGAAGTTCTGCTCGGCGTACATGCGCTGCGCCTGATCATCGGCCAGAAACTCCATCAATTTGATGGCGTTGTCCTTATTAGGCGAGGCGGCAGTCAGCGACATACCGCTGATATTCATGTGCGTGCCGCGGCCGCTTTGGTCCGGAAACACAATATTGACGGCGTCGGCCCAGGCAGATTGCTCTTCGTCGGTAACCATATTGCCCATGTAGTAGCTGTTGATCACAGCCACATCGCACTCGCCTTCTTTGATCGCCTTGACTTGCGCGCGATCATTGCCTTGAGGTTTGCGAGCCAGATTATCTTTAATGCCGGTGAGCCAGGTTCTGGCAGCCTCCTCACCTTCGTTGGCGATCACCGAGGCGATCAGCGCTACCATGTAACCGTGGCTGCCGCTGCGTGTGCAGATGCGGCCCTTCATGCCCTCGGAGGCCAGATCGGCATAGGATTCGATCTCGCCCGGCTTGACCCGCTCTTTCGACGTGACGATGATTCGCGCGCGCGTGGTCAGTCCAAACCAGTGGCCATCAGGGTCGCGAAATTCAGCCGGAATCTTGTCTGCCAGCAGCGCGTTTTCCAACGGTTGAGTCAACCCCTCGTTTACAGCGGTGCTGAGCCTGCCGATGTCGACGGTGAAAATCAGATCGGCCGGGCTGTTGCGCCCCTCTCTCTTGAGCCGCTCTACCAGGCCTTTTTTAGCAAACACGGTATTAACTTCAATGCCGGTTTTGCGCGTAAAGGCGTCGAACATCGGTTTGATCAGGAACGGCTGACGGTAGGAATAGACATTGACTTCGCCCGCCGCACTGGCAGTGACGCTGCCGAGCAGCAGCAAGGCTGAGACGGTACCAGCCAGACTGGCCGAAAAAAGACGACGCGCTGAAAATTTCATGGCGATGAGGTCGGTTGAGCATATGGAGGTGTAAGCGTAATACGAACGATTCTCATTGGCAACAATAATATTTGATGTTAGTTAACATGTATCACCTTCAATCGTGATCCGGCACTAGCAAACCGGCCCCCACCGATGACCGTCGCCGAATTCAAAAATTCGGTGCCTGCACATCAGGCATAACGTCACCGATGAACCAAGCGATTGACTCGATCATTCTGCACGGTGTGTGAATCACAGTTCACCGCATCCCGGATTCCTCAACATAATCTAAAGCGCGAATCATCAGTGTTTTACTTTCGATCAGCCGCTGCACGATTTTCGCAATACGCTCAAGTACCGGTCGTTCTCTGGCGTAAACCACCAGCACGTCGCCCTCTGGCTCCATCAGGGAATTGGAGATGTCGATCGAATCCAGCGCCGCAACGGCCCGAATAGCCAGGCACCAGAGCGTGCCCTGGGAACCGATTTGCGAGTACCACTCAATAAGCCCGGACTGTTCCGGCAGCCATAAGCCGAAATTTCCATTCTCATACTGCTCGATCAAACAGGGCTCGAGGCGGGTTTCATCCATGCACAACATCCTCACACAACCAGTCAAC
>CAKZSB010000120.1 GCA_937920585.1 uncultured Granulosicoccaceae bacterium
AGCTGAAATCTGACAATGCGCTTTTTGATCTTGCCAGCGTCTTTCCAGAACACCAGTTGCTCCAGTTTCTGGTAGTCGCTTTGCTCGATCGCATGGCGAATCGTATTAACCAGTTCATCGGGATTGTCGGGCAGCAGGGTATCGCTTGATAACGCGGTTCCGCTGCCCGTACAAACCAGTGCAAAAAACATCACAGCGAGGGCGTGACGCCCTCGCTTTATCCAGTTCCCCAATTGCATCATTGAATCATCAGCTCTTCAGTGCGAATACCCAGATCACGCCACCTTGCGGTACGTCGGGTACGCGGCCGGCGGGCAGCATATCTTTTAACAGGCCCTGCATACGTTCGGCATCAACGCCCCAACCGGATTGCACGGCGATGTACTGCACACCATCGACTTCATACGATGAGGGCGATGCGGTGACACCGGAGTTGGTCGGATACTCCCACAACATGTCGCCGTTGGTGGCATCAAACGCACGGAACTTGCGATCGTTGGTGCCGCCGGTGAATACCAGGTTGCCAGCTGTCGACATGATCGGCCCCCAGTAGGGTGTGTCGTTGAAGTCATGACTCCAGACCATCTCGCCCTTGTTCATATCCCAGGCCTGAAGCTTGCCGATCGGCACGGGCTTTGAGGTGTCGACGTTCTCGTGGAATCGCAGCGATGACAGAATCACGTCGATCGGTACACCGATATAAAGCTCACCCGATTCACGTTCTTCCATTGGCACACCGCCAAGCTCTGAACAGAGGTTTTCCTGGCTCGGGATATATACCAGGCCGGTGTCCGGGTTATAGGCTTCCATCGGCCAGTCTTTACCACCCCACAAGCTCGGGCAGAAAGTAACGGTTTTACCGGTGCCAGGGGTTTTTGCCTCGTTATAGGTGGGGCGACCCGATTCCGGATCGATCGAGGCAAACGCATCCTGAATCACATACTTGTGTGCATCGACAAAATCGATCTTGCCGTCGCTGTCGTGCTCCATGGCCCAGATAAAACCGTTGCGCCCGGCGTGCACCAGACCATCCATCTTGCGGCCATCGCGCTCCATGGGTATCAGCAGCGGTGCAGATACTTCATCCCAGTCCCAGGCATCGTTCCAGTGATACTGGTGATGACCGGTGATCTCGCCAGAGTCGATATTGATGCCGACGACCGAAGTGGTGTAAAGGTTATCGCCCGGGCGTGTATCCGGCATCCACGGGCCACCGTTACCGGTACCCACATACATCACGCCGTTTTTCGCATCGTAGTTGGGCTGCATCCATACTGATCCACCGCCGGTCTTCCAGCTATCGCCTTTCCAGGTTTCATTACCAGGCTCACCCGGGCCAGGGATAGTATAGGTACGCCACACTTCCTTACCCGTTTCAGCATCGAGCGCCGACACATAGCCACGGATACCATACTCGCCGCCTGATACACCGGTGATGATTTTCCCTTTTGCCGCCATTAGCGACAGCGTTGAATAGTAACCATCGGTATAGTCGCCGACGAAAACATCCCACACCACCTCACCGGTTTTAGCATCGAGCGCAACGACACCGGCATCAACGGTTGCCATGTAGACTTTGTCGCCATACAGCGCGACCCCGCGGTTGGTCGGGTGCAGTTGAAACAAATCCTCGGGCAACTCTCGTACATAGCGCCATATTTCGTTTCCGGTTACCGCATCCAGTGCAATCACCTGGTTCTGCGGCGTCGATACAAACATCATCCCGTCGTTAACCATCGGTGAAGCCTGATGGCCTTCGGTCACACCGGTGGAGTAGCTCCAGACCGGTACCAGATCTTTCACATTTTCTGTGGTGATCTGTTTGAGTGGACTATGCCCCCAGCCTTCATAGTTGCCTCGCGTATTAATCCAGTTATGTGGCTCAGGATTGCTGAGTCGCTCATCGGTGACAGCGTTGTACTCGGCTGCCGAGACGGACTGAATAGCACCCGCCACCAACAATGCCGTCACTGTAGGAACCAGTTTTTTCATGATCTCTCCTCGTGTTTGGCTGCCTCAGGCAGCTTGTGTCAATCGATTACTTCAGTTGCCTACTTCTTCGCACCACCCGGCTTGCGAGTGAAACCGTCCACTGCAATTACAAACCCTTCTTCGTCAACGCCCAACGGCACCATTGGCAGTTGTTTGCGCGCGGGCCCACCCTTGACACTGCCCTCCGACAGCGCCGCAAATTCCGATAAATGACAGTGACAGCGCAGATGCCGCTCCTCTTCCATCCACGATTTAATCGTGCAACTGCGATGGGTACACATCGCCGAGTACGCCAGCAAACCATCAATGCTTCGCGCCCGCGTCGGCTCATCCATCTCCGCAGGGTCCAGGCGCAGAATCAACAAACGATTCAGCCGGTTCTTTCGCCTCAATACATCGGCTTGTGGGTCATACGGAAATCCTTCCACCGCGATAGCGTTTAATTCCAGCGAGTCTGCGCGAATAAACTGATCTTTCATGTCGCCCTTGATCACCTGGATGCGATCACCTTTTTGCGGCGGCAGCTTTGCCGCGGCCGTCGCATCATCAGACGCTGCATGGGCGCTGGACAGGGACAGATCAAGCGTTGCACCGGATACCAGTACCGCACCCGCCTTCAGCAGATTTCGCCTGTCCTGCAACGGCTGCTCGACAACATCGGTGGTTTGTTCGTTTTCGGGTTGTTGATTGTTAGATTTTTTGCTCATTCGTCTTAACCGATTTTCAATAGTTAAAAGATACTGTTGTTGAGGGGAAGCAGAGTTTCCATGCACGTCGAGCCATTCGCGTCATCTCGCCGCCCTCGCAGGTGCAAGCTCGGCACGTGATCCAATGACGCGATCGATGAATACCGAGAGCTTTGCGCCAATGCCTTGCAGACGTTGCCTGCGCGCGCAACGCAATGCATCGCGCAACACTTTGCGTTTGTCACGAACAGGCATTTCAGGCGCTGCAAACACGGCGGCCTGCACATCCCTGTTGAGCACGCGCCAGTGATCGTCGTTCGCCAATTGTTCACCGGCCGACCAACGCTGCCAGGCGCGGTAGGCTGTTATTGGCTTATCCGCCTTTAGGAACTGGTGGCTAAAGCGCCGATCGCGAAGCACACAGAACACCGTTGCCAACGCATAGAGCACTAACGCGAATACAGGCAATACCAACATGATGAGCAGAGTGGTAAAAACGTGGTATGCGGTGCGCTGCGTCGTTGCTGCCTCGTACAGCAATTGCTCAGCGCGTGCCTCGCTGTCGACGGGCAGCGGTTCAATGCGGTGCCCTCTGACCGCAACGGTTTTTCGTGTTTTGGCCAGTGGATCCCAATAGGCAATTCCCATGGGCGGCACATAGACAAACCCGTCGCCATCTATTCGCAACGCCCACGACGCACTTACTATCCCGTCCAGACCATTTTTGGTTACGATACTTTTTCGAGTGGATTCCAATTCACGCACGGCAATCCCGCGCGTGCTGCCGTGTTCCAGATCCGGCAGACGTTTATCGTCGACACCGGCGGCACGCAGCGTCACCGTACGGGTCACTACATCGCCCTGACGCAGTTCATCCACGGGTATCGACCAGGATTCTTCCATCACCACGTTGGATGAAACCAGCCACCAGTCGACGGCAAATCCAGCGGGTGTCGACAACACCGGGATACGCATACCGTCGTGTGTGGCGTTGAATTCAACCTGCCCTGCCGCAGGCGTATCAATTAAACCCGTCGCAAACGATGCAGGAATTTCAAGATTGCCTGCAGCCAAAGGGAACACGGCATAGCGACGCTCGTGCATATAACCTTCACCGGCGTAGCTCTTGATCTTGCGAGTGCGCGGGGCAGCCAGTTCGATTTGTTCAGCATTGGCAATGGCCGGAAAGTCGATTGTTAACGCATCGAATGGGTGTTTTGATGCCACTCGAATCGTGAGCAGAATCTGGCTCTGCTCATAGATGCCATCGAGCGCGCTGTCGGGAAGCACCGATACCAGCAGTTGTGGCTGTTCAGTGATACGGATTGAGCTTGGATTAGTACCCGCATCCGTTTGTTCCTGAGCGAGCAACCCTTGCCGCGGTGCAAACACGCATAGCAGCAAACCAACTGACAGGCTTATCCGCAACCGGTTCATCGCACCACTCCCGGTTGCGGATCACTACCGTTGCGAAGGCGATGCGCCGCCGCAAGCCTTGCACGCAGCACACGCGCCGGCTTATCGACGATGGCACGTAACAACAATTCGGCATTCTGGCGGCTTTGCCGCAACAACAAGCTGGCGCTGGCACCGGTCAACTCGCCTTCGCTTTGCGTCTGCTCCGATGATCCCGTTGCAATACCGGCCTGCGCATTGCGAAAGTCTGCGATATCGCCGCTGCGTCCTTCGACATCACTCTTGCCAGTTGCCTCGGCCTTATCTTCCGCCGGGCGAAAAGCACCACCTTCCGGTACGCCCTGCTCGACGTTATTGCTGTCAGTGCCGGTTGTCGCCGGCGTATCCTGATTGCCGTCTTTCCAGCTACCGGCCACCACCGAACTGCGCGAATCCTCTACCATCTTCAATTCCATCGCCTCGGCCCTGAGCACCAGATCGAGATTGAAGCGGGCGTCCTCATGAGATGGGTCCAGACGCAGTGCCCTTTCATAAGCGGCTTTGGCGCCGGTCCATTCTTTTAGCAGGGCATAGGCGTTGCCTACGTTGTACAGATTGCTGACGTTCTCGCGCTGGAGGAAATCACCCAGCGCGCGTCGATAGCGCTGCGCGCGGTACTGGGCTACACCTCGCCAGTCGGCACGCTGAAAAAGATGCACTGCGTGATCCGGCTTTCCCTGTTCGAGCAACCGCAGGCCCAGTGCAAATCGATCCGGTTTGGCTGACAACAGCGGTATCGCCCAACCCAGTAGTGTGGCCAACAACGAACCACCCAGAGCAATCAGCGCAAAGGATTTCAACGCTCGATCCTCCGCCGCAGTAACCACAGCCACAACACCAGGGCAAGTGCAATTAAAGGTGGCCTTAAATCAAACGTCGATTCCTGCACGCCACGAAAAAAACGATCCCGTGCAGCCGATGAGAGCCGTTCAACAACTGCAGCGAGATCACTGCTGGCATGCAGCTGCGCTCGATAACTTTCTGCCACACCCGACCAGTGCTGGCTTTCACCGTCGGCCACGACGATATCTCTCAATCGACCACGATCCGGAATCGCGATGAACTCCTCCAACGGCGTTCCGGAAGTCACGATCACTACCTGGCCCACCGCGACTTCGGCATCGGCAAGCAACGATTCGGCAACGGCAATGCCCTCGTGCAGCGTGCGTCCGTTGGCGGGCATCAGATCCGGTGTGGCAACACCCGTGTAGCGCTGCACATGCGCCATGTCCTGTGTCACCGGCACTACTGTGTAAGCACCATCACCTGCCACCACCAAACCGGTAGCTGTCGCACTCGCAGCGTCATTAACGGATTGATTAACCAACAACGAATCGGCAAAAAAACGCTGCGCCTCGACATCAATCCCTGCAGACATATCCAGTACGACGACACGCCCGGTAAAATTCGCAGGCGGCGCGGTGTCAATGACAATCACCGGATGGGCAAGCGTGGCGATCACAAGCAGTGAACAAACGGCGGCAACAATAATTGATTTATCGTCGCCTGATTTCAACCGGCGCTGCATGAATTGTCGCAGGGAAGGCGTTGTAACCAGACGCCAACTACCAGGCAGCATCGCACCCACGCGATTCGACTGTTGCAGATACCACAAACAAAACGCCGTGAAAGGAATCAGCAACAGCATGGCGACCGGTGTCAGCAGAGTCATTGCTCTCGCCTCAATCGCAGGCTGTA
>CAKZSB010000121.1 GCA_937920585.1 uncultured Granulosicoccaceae bacterium
CCGCGCGAGATGTAGCCAAGCAGGTTCGCCACTTCACCCGGCAGGTAGCGCTGCATCGGGCCAGCGATAACCAGGGTGCCACGATTTTCGTCGAGATCGCCTGAAAGCTGAATGGTTTCAAGTTCGTAGCCGGTGCTGACAAGGTGTTTGGCGAAGACCGTGAGGTCAGCGGCGGATTTGCCGTCAATCGCGCGCTCGGCGTGGCCGCTGACAAAGCTGACTGTTCGAGTAGAGGCGCGTAGTAAACGCTGCAGTGCCAGTGTAAGCGCCTGCTGCGAAACGTCTGTAAGGCGTTGCTGGCGACCCTGATAAGTCAGCAACAGTTCGCCGCCTGCCTGAAGGTCGAGCTCGCGACTGCGGGCGGGATTGAGTGCCGGATCGGTAAACGAGTAGTTGATATTTGTGCTCGCGTGCCGGTAGCGCTGCAGCAGTTTTCCGAGTTCGGCTGCAGCCGGGTCTTCAGGGGTGATGAAAGCCTCGGCGTTGACCGGGCCTTCGAGCTGGTTGAGGGTGTCGATGGTCTGCGGCATCAGCGAATGCCGGCCGGTGGCCGTTAAGTCTGCCACGACTGGATGGCGGGACAACAGTATCCCGGCCACCAGCAACAGCACCAGCCACAAGGCAGGCCTGAAAAGTAGTTGCTCGCGCTTTGCTGGCAATCTAGTCAACGCCCTGAACTCCTGTGTAACGCATCGCATCCAGCTGGCGAATGCTCAGGATAATGAAAGCAGCAGTACACAAAACGAAATAGCCGAGCGAATCGCTTTGTAGCTGGCCTTGCATGAAGTGTTGCAGGTGGGTCGCCAGGGACAACTGAGCCAGATGGGCCATGCCGGACTGTGCAGCTGGTGACGAGGTGGTTGATAGCAGCCAAAGCATCAACATGAACACAAAGCTGCTAAGGGCAGCCAGTGCCGGCCTGGATGTCAGGCATGAAAAGAACAGTGATATGGCAGTCGCCGTGCAGATGAACAGCGCCATGCCGAGCCACGCCAGCAACAGGGTTGGCATATCCAGTGTGGTGGCCAATTGCAGGGACGCCACGAGCGCGATGTTGATGGTCAGCACGATCAACTGAAACAGTGCTGCGCCGATGAATTTCCCGGTTGCAATCTGCCAGGAGGACACCGGTGCCGATGCCAGCAGTGCAAAGCGGCCGGACTGTCGTTCTGCGGCAACCAGGTTCATGCACAACAGTGGTGTGGCAAGCAGAAATACCGAGCTGACGGGGGTCAGCCAGTTCGTCGCGAGATAAGCGGTGACGCCACCGGCCTGAGGATATTGTGCCAGTGTTGGTTGAATGACCAGATACTGTTCGAGCGTACTGAGGAACATCCAGCCGAAAACCAGTTGCAGCATGCCGGCGGCGATCCAGGCGAAAGGTGCTCGGCATAACACACGCATTTCATTGCCGGCAATCAGTCCGGTCATCGGGCTGCTCCGGCAGTCGCCTGACCGGCGAGCAGGTTGAATACTCGCTCCAGATGGTTTCGCACCAGCGAGATTTCGTGCCAGCGAATGTGATGCGCCTTCAGCGCCTCGCGCAGCAGTGTGGTTGAGCCGGTGCGGGTGGTGAGCATCCAGTGGTCTGGCGTGACTGATGCCGCCGCCAGAACACCGGGCAAAGACTGCATCTGCGGGGTGGTTACCGTGTCCTCCAGATGAATCTCGATGGTGGTTTGCTCACGATTGTCTGAGTTACCGAGCTCCGTGTCGACAAGCTTTGCGCCCTTGTGAATCACGATCGCACGATTGCAGGTTGCCTGGACCTCGGTTAGTTGGTGGCTGGAATAGAGTGTGGCCTGTCGTGTGCCCATATTGGCCAGAATCTCCCGCATTGAGGCGATTTGCGCCGGGTCGAGACCGTTGAGTGGCTCGTCCAGCAGCAGCAGTGCTGGTTCGTGAATCAGCGCCTGGGCGAGATTTACGCGCTGTTGGTACCCATGCGAAAGATTGCCGATGATTCGCTTTCGCACATCGCCGAGACTGCATCGCTCAATGACACTGGAGGTTGCTTTATCGATATGTCGCCGATGGATTCTCCGCAGTCGTCCGGCAAATTTCAGAAATTGCTCGACTGTGTAATCTGGATAGACGGGCGGCTTGTCCGGGGCGTAGCCCAATTGGCATCGGGCACGTAGCGAGGCGCTCGTTAATTCAGTGCCAGCCACTGTGACGGTGCCGGCTGTCGGTGTATTCAAACCGGCCAGGATTCGCAATAACGTGGATTTTCCAGCGCCGTTCAGCCCCAGCAATCCAATTGTCTCGCCCGCTTTGGCGTGCAGGGATATTTGATCCAGGACCAGCGTGTTTCCATGCGAGACAGAAACTGAATCTACACTTAGCAAGTTGTCGTCTGGCACCTGATTGGGACTCCGATCACGGAATGAGGGCGCTTTACAAGCACATCTGTTGCCAGTTTTTGCATTTAAGCTGTAATTGCCCCGCACGCTGGCACATGTGCTGACTGGTTTTCTGCAGCTATCAATTCTCTGCGCAGTGGAATGCGCCAACTCCGAGGTGTCGTCTTGACTATATTTGGAATACTTAACTGGCCGCTCTGGGCGATGATGGCGGTCGTACTGGTGGTTTGGCACGTAACACTATTGAGTACAACGATTTATCTGCATCGTTGCATGGCGCATCGATCAGTTGAGTTGTCACCGGTGCTCAGCCACTTCTTTCGCGCCTGGCTCTGGCTGACAACTGGCATGATTACTTTGGAATGGATGGCGGTACATCGCAAGCACCACGCACGGGTGGAGACTGATGAAGATCCGCATAGCCCGGTTACTCATGGTTTGAGCAAGGTGCTCTGGCATGGTGCGGAGTTGTACCAGGAAGAGTGCAAGAACCAGCAGACGCTGGAAAAATTCGGTTTCGGTGCGCCCGATGACTGGATTGAGCGCAATCTCTACAGCCGCTACAGCAACGGTGGGATGGTGGTCCTGTTTTTACTGCTCGCGTTGTTGTTCGGAATAGCGGCGATCACCATGACCGCACTCATACTGTTATGCATCCCTCTCCTGGCCGCCGGGGTGATCAATGGCCTGGGGCATAGCGTCGGTTACCGAAATTATGAATGCGATGATGCGGCGACCAATATTGTCCCATTCGGGGTGATTATCGCCGGTGAAGAGTTGCACAACAATCATCATGCTTATCCTGGATCTGCGAAATTTTCGATCCGGCCGTGGGAGTTTGACATCGGCTGGATGTATCTGCGAATTTTCAGCTTGGTGGGGCTGGCTCGAGTCATAAGAGTGGCGCCGCGTCCGGTTATTCAACCGAGCAGGAACCGCGCAGTTGATCTTGAGACAGTCAAGGCGGTTATCTCAAGCCGACTGCATGTGATGGAGCACTACGGACGCAAGGTGATTTTGCCCATTCACAAGCTTGAGCGCCGGCGCGCAACAACCTCTCAGGAGCGCAAAACCCTGGCGGTGCGGCGTGAGTTGATCGCCGGTGATTTCATGCTTGATGCCGCCGGTCGGGAACGATTGGGGTTGGCGCTACGGGAAAGCGAGACATTGCGAACAGTGATTGAGTTTCGCAGTCAACTCCAGGCGATATGGCAGATAGCAGGGGCCAGTCATGAGAAGCTGCAGGAGGCGCTGCAGGATTGGTGTAACCGTGCAGAGTTGAGTGGCATTCGGGCGCTGGAAGAATTTGCCTGGCGTTTGCGAGGCTATTCGCTGCAAATTTCTCCAGCCTGACAGCCAGACATAAAAAAACCCGGCGAGAGCCGGGTTTTTCGGAAAAATCTGAACACTATGGATAGCGCTACTTGATCTTGCCTTCCTTGTAGACCACGTGCTTACGCGCAACCGGGTCAAACTTTTTGATTTCCATCTTTTCAGTCATGGTGCGCTTGTTTTTGGTCGTGGTGTAAAAATGACCAGTACCAGCGCTTGAAACCAGCTTGATTTTATCTCTCATCGGGATCTCCGCTAGATTTTTTCGCCGCGCTTGCGCATCTCGGAAAGCACGCTATCGATACCTTTCTTATCGATGATGCGCATGCCTTTCGAAGACAAACGAAGCGTTACCCAGCGATTCTCACCCTCGACCCAGAAACGATGGGTGTGCAGGTTGGGCAGGAAGCGACGCCGGGTTTTGTTGTTGGCGTGCGATACATTGTTACCGCTCATGGGGCGTTTGCCGGTAACTTGACATACTCTGGACATGCGCGGGCTCCGCACTCAATTTTTAGGGCAATCCCCCATTATATGCAAAATTGGCGGCAATTCCAATTGATTCTGATGTACCGTGACAATTTAGTTTCCTGAGACGAATTTTTGCGCCTATCAAGCGATCCATTGCCGCTGAATAAATCGCAAATCAGCGCACTGCGGTCCGCGCTCGAGCTGGAAGGTTTCAATCTATTCAGTGTGTTAGACGGCAGAGCCATCGATCATGTCTGGGCTGGCGGCTGTGTGCTCCTGATCGGCAGTGCGGGCCCTTTGCTTTGGCAACAAATGCCAGCGCGATGGCACGAACGAGAAAATCCGCTTGATGAGTATTCCAGCGACATGGCTCGCAAGCTCGTCGATCAGCACTTTCCTGGCCTTGAACAGATTGAATTGTTCCCATATAACCACGCCGCGCACAAAGTGCCCTCGCTGCAACAGCTCGGACGGCTTGCCGGCTGGCATCATGATTCACCACTCGGCGGCGGTATCAACGTTGAGCATGGACTCTGGTTTGCCTATCGGGCTGCGGTATTGCTGCCCCGTGCAACCGTCGCCGTCAGTGTGGGCGCCGAGCATCGCTCGCCGTGTCTGGATTGCGTTGATCAGCCTTGTCTGTCGGCTTGTGCGCCGCAAGCGTTGAGTGACGAGCGGCCGCCCGATATGCAGCGCTGTTTCAATTTCAGGTTACAGGACCACTCGCCGTGTCGGGAAAGTTGTACGGCCAGACTAGCCTGTCCCGTTGCGCTCGAATGGCAATACTCACCCGAACAAATTGCTTATCATTATCGGCACTCGCTGCGCTCCATCCGCAAATGGACAAACACGCGAGGTTGATTGCCCATTCCTGAAACGACCACAACTCATCGAAGGTGATTCCAATGGATATCGTATTTTTAACCGACTTGCGCGTCGAGACGGTGATTGGAATTTATGATTGGGAAAAGGCCATTCGACAGACTGTTGCGGTAGACCTTGAGATGGGCACCGACATTCAGCAGGCAGCTCGCACCGACGACATCGAATTCACGCTTAACTACAAGGCGATTTCCAAGCGCTTGATCAGTCATATTGAGGGCAGCCAGGTTGAGCTGATTGAAACACTGGCCGAACAGATCGCCGGTATCGTACGCTCGGAGTTTGGCGTGAAGTGGGTCAGGGTGACATTGCACAAGCCCGGTGCGATAACCGGGGCGGCTGATGTCGGCGTGATTATCGAGCGCGGTGATCGGGGCGCTTTTAGTGGCTGATCCGGTGATCTTCGCGTGACTGAATTGCCACAGCCATCTGCCGGGCAGTTGCAAATTCACGAGGCTTTGCTGGCGGGAATTGTCGCCGAGATAGATACAAGTGCAGGCATGGATTTTTGCCGTTATATGCACCGTTGTCTGTATGAACCCGGGCTGGGGTATTACCAGAATCCGTATCAAAAGCTTGGCGAGGCTGGCGATTTCACTACAGCGGCCGAGATCTCGAGCGATTATGCCAGTTGTCTCGCAACCCAAATTTCGCGCTTGCCAGCACCGGTTTCAGGGGCGTCGATCCTGGAGTTTGGCGGTGGCACAGGGCAGCTTGCCTGCGATCTGCTGCTTGCATTGCAGCGCCTCGGGGTAGAGCCCGCGAATTATCTGTTGCTCGA
>CAKZSB010000122.1 GCA_937920585.1 uncultured Granulosicoccaceae bacterium
AAAATATCATTCAGTGAAGCGTGGGACGGAGCCGGGCAGAAAAGGGCGAGGGTGGCCCAGAGGAGATATTGTCGGGCGGCCCGAAGTGATTGCCAGGACAACACAGGTGTTACTTGCGACTGAGCAGGTTGCCGGGCGTCAGGGAGGTGCCGTGTGCCAGCCGAATACGAATCAACTCAACAGGAACGCGTATCGCATCCCTGATGAAACAAAACTTCGAACCACTTTTATGCACCCAGCGCACCGGCACGCTGACAATCGAAAAGCCCAGTTTACGTGCCAGGTACAGATGTTCCACATCGAAGCACCAGCGGGCAACGGTCTGATGGCGAATAATCTGCTGGACCGCGGCTCGCCGATAGAGTTTAAAACCGCATTGTGTATCGCTGTGGCTGGACAGACCAAGCAATCGTGTACCGGTGTTAAACAGCCAGCTGCCCAGCGCCCGGCGCCATGGCCGAGTGGTGCCCGGTTGAAGATGGCGACTGCCGATGGCTATATCATTGCCCAGCTGCAGCCTGGGTAACAACTTCTCGATTTCCTCGATAGGCGTTGAGGCATCGGCATCCATAAACAATATGTACTCACCGTTTGCGTGGCTGCAACCTCGTGCGACCGAGAATCCCTTGCCGCTGTTGGTCACATTCGTCACCAGCCGACAAGAGGGCTGATGCTTGAACTCCCGCTGGTAGATGTCGATCACCCGAACGACGTCGGCGGTAGTATCGTTTGAACCGTCATCAACGACGATTATCTCGCTGTTGTAGGTTTGCTGGTCGAGATAGTCCTTAACCCTGTAGAGGGTGTCGGCAATGCGCGCCTGTTCGTTATAGGTGGGGATGACTACACTGATAAAAATTCTATGATCCGTCATGGAGTCATTCCCTGAGCTCAACGCGTCGTGCGATACAACGCTATTTCACCGTGGGTATTGCCAGAACTAAGATCACTGGTGGCATAGGATTCCGTGTGAACGAGTTCATAGTGCGGTGGCATGTTTGATCTTAGAAAACGGGATTTTGCCGGATGGAACCGCTCATCCAGTAGAACGAAATCGTATTCAGCAATGGTGAAATCACGCAATAACCGCGATCGATTCGATTCGCTGTCAGGTTCGGGCAGAGTATCCATATCGTGCAGGTGCTGAAGCGCAATCTGGTCGCGAAAATGATTGCGATGCAAGTACGGGTTTTCGCTGAGTATTCTCGATCGGTGGTTTACCTGTTCGCTCAGTCGCGCCATCACCTCGTGAGTATTCGGATAGGCGTTTTCCATGGTGCGAGTCTGGTGCACCGCGAGAATCGCGAGCAATGTGAGCAGGGCAGCACCTGCCAGCATCCGCCGCGATGGCGCACCCGCGCGCCACAACAGCGTAATGCCCGCCGCGGCCAGTGGTGCGAGGAACATCGCTGAGTACAGTGCGTGTTTGTAAACTGCGATTCGATTGCCACTGATCAGATGGTAGGCTGGCAAAACCAGCGCCAGTAACACCAGCACCTTCAACAGGTGCCGACTCACGGCAGGTAGATCCAGAAATGACTGTTGCCGGCTAAATGATTTCCAGACAGCGGGTATCGACAGCAACACCAGTGGCCAAAGCAGGCTGCACAGTAGCAGCGAGACCTGCCAGACAGTGCTGTTCTGCAAGTGCTGACCGGCCAGCTGGGTGTTGAACAGGATTTGCAGATCAGCGGCATTCTGCAGTGTATATATTCCCAGCACCAGCGCCTGGAGTATGGCGAACAGCACCGCACTTCCGCGTGAGCAACCCAGCCATAACAACAACAGGAAAACCGGCGCATAGACAATCACCACGTATTTACTTAAGACCGCCAATGCAAATAAAAGTGATCCGTTTATCATTTGCAGGGACAGATGCCGCCTGGTGACACTATGACTATGCAGCTGCCACGCCGCCGTAACAAACAGAAAGAAGCACCAAATATCGTAGGTGGCCAGCTTGCTTTGAAAAATATGAGTGGCCTGAACGGCGATCAGAACGGTGGCGATCAGTGCCAGCGTGCGATCGCGCAGCAGCGATCGATACAATAAGAAGAGTGACAGCAGTGAGAGCAGGCCTGGTAGTAACGAAAGGGCTCGCGCGCCGTAGTCGTGGTTCCAGCTGGCACCCCAGCCAATCAGATAGAGCGGAACATTTGAGCTGAAAATATAGGTTTTGGTCGGCCAAACCGATCCATCGAGCAGCAAACTGCCGGCGAACATGTAATCGCTTTCGTCAACATAATGACTGTTAAAGCCCAGTGAGAAACGCAGCGAAAGCACCAGCCAGACCGTGATACAAACGAGCGCCAGAGTCAGCAGGTGAGTCAGATCCAGGCCCTGAATGCGGCTCCTCGAAAATACTGCTTGCGATGATGCTGTTGTAGATTGTGGCGCAGGCATGGATCCTCGGGGGGCTCGATTCCAGCCCGCTCTAGCGGCTTTAAGTGACAGGAATTGAGATTGCGGGCTAAGTGGTTCCCCTATATGTAGACCATGTCACAGCGTCTTGCGGCATGTGAAATTGACTCGATCCTCAAATGCCAACTTTAATGCCGACATTCGTCAATTTTGGCAAAAAACCGGCGTTACACGCACAAGGCATCTGTTTAGTGACGGATGCATGGCAGAGGCGAGATCGGGCGACTGACTTTGAGTATTTGGCAAGCTGGAAAATAATGAAAGATACCGCGATGCCAATTTTGATAGTCGAGCGGGAAATGAGCGTGCGCTTGTTTCTGATTCGGCTATTGGAAAGCAACAACTTTCAGCCAATTCTTGCCGAAAATGCCGGTGAGGCGCTGAGCGTCATAAAGTCCGAAGGCATCAAGCTGGTACTGTGCGATTGGGACAGCGAAGATGACGAGGCACTTACCCTGTGCCGGCGCATTCGCTCGGAAATGGGCCAGAGCTATGTCTATGTCATCGTTCAATCCATACAATCCGATAAGGACGCCATCATAACGGCGATGGAAGCGGGCGCAGACGATTTCGTCAGCAAGCCGGTTAATGCCCACGAGCTGTTGGTCAGAATTAAATCATCCAGTCGTATCATTGAATTGCAGCAGCAACTGGTATCACGCAATCGCACGCTGGAATTTGCTCACAAGCGAATGTCCGACGATTACGATCAGCTCACCACCGAACTGATGCTCGCCTCGAAGATGCAGGGCAATCTGTTGCCCGATCCCAAAGAGCTTCGCAACACCTACGCAACGTGGATGTTCAAACCGGCGAATTTTCTGGCCGGCGACATGTTCGACTACTTCATGGTGTCGGACAACCTGCTGGCGTTTTATGTGATCGATGTCGAAGGACACGGAATCACCTCCGCGCTGACCTCATTTCTGGTGGACAACATGCTCAATCCATCGCGTGACGGGTTGTGTCGGCGCATGCTGGAAAACTCTATCGACATTCGCGCTGCGGTAATCAACACCGTGACTGAACTGAACAAGAAATTCAGCAACTCCGAAATGTACACACGATACTTCAGCATGATCTACGGCATGATCAACACGGACACCGGACGCGTAACGCTGACTCAGGCAGGGCATCCTTTTCCGATTCGCTACGATGCATCAAATGCCTGTACACAGATGATTGGCGAGGGTGGCGTGCCGGTGGGTATCCTGCCCGATGTCACCTACGATGCAGTCGAGTTCGAACTGAATGCCGGTGATCGGCTCTATCTGTACTCGGACGGTGTGACTGAATGTATGTCGCCCGATGGCAAGATGTTCGAGACGCCGCGGCTGCAGGAGTGTATTGGCCAATGGCACGCCACAGAAGTGGAGGACGTTCATACGGAGTTTGAGCGTGTATTTCGCCGCTGGAATGGCGACAGCAAACCCTTTGAAGATGATCTATCACTAATTTGCTTTGAGTATCGGGGCACCGAAAGCCAACTGGGGAGTGTTAAGAACTATGGCATTTGAAACACGGGAAGTCGAGGACGTGACCGTAGTATCACCGGCAAACAGACGGCTCGATGCCGTGCTCGCGCCCAAGTTGAAAGAGCTGGTTGCAGAACTGGTCGCTGACGGTAATAACAAGATTGTTCTGGATGTCAGCAATGTGGAATTTATGGACAGCAGTGGTCTGGGGGCTGCTGTTGCCGCGTTGAAAATTGTAGGCGGGCCGGGGGATATGGCGATCTGCGGTGCCTCCGGACTGGTCGCCGATCTGTTCAAGCTTACGCACATGGACCGTGTATTCACAATGGCTGCCAATGAGGAAGAAGCCGTTGTCAAACTGGCGAGCTAGAGGCTTGTACGGGAATGAAGGTCGTAGCGCGATGATGAGCCGGGCAATTCAATCAGGTAAGGCGTTCAGCCATTCGTACGCAACGAATTTGATCGACATTGCTGACGGGAAAATCGCCTACGCAGTAGATCATTCATTCCCGGACAGTAGCCTGGCGGCCTGACTGAATGATTCAGGGCAAAAGATCATGAAACATAAACGAATTACATTAACGATTGGCAGCGAGCTAGAGAACGTCGCGTTAGTCGGGGCGGCGGTCAGTCGATTGTCGGAGTTCTCGAGTTTGAATCGGGAACAGGTCAATCGACTGGAGCTTGCCGTAGTAGAGGCGGTTAACAACGCGATAGAACATGCCTATGGCTATGCCCCCGGCCATTCGGTTGAGGTTGATCTTCGCATGGGTGCCAAAGACATTATCGTAACCATCCACGATACCGGCAATTCAATGCCAAGTACGGCAGTCAATACCATTGTCGGTGAAACAGCAACTCCGCCGATGCCCGTGATTGACGGATACAGTGCCGATTTGCCGGAAGGCGGCTGGGGATTATTACTGATCAAATCATTAACCGACGATGTGTCGTATAGCAGTGAGGCAGGGCGAAACTCTTTGCGCATAACCTATCATTGCGATAGCGAAACGGCTTTATAGAGAATATTCGTGATGGCTTGCTGGTGGCGGTTTGTCGCATTGTTGCCGCTACTGCTGTGGTCGCAGGTGTGGGCTGACACGGGATGTATTTCCCGATCACTCGATGGTCAATGGCAAATGTCGGTGCAGCCGGAGGCGCAAACGCCAAAGGCACTGGGCAAGAGTGGCTGGCAGGATATCACCGTACCCGCCAATTGGTATCTAGAGCAACCCTGGCTAGCCGGCAAGGTCTGGTATCGCTATCTCTTCGATACAAGCAAAACTGATGATACTTGCCTGTCTTCGTTGCGGTTCAACGGCGTAGACTACGACACCACCGTTTGGCTGAACGGCCAAAAGCTGGGTAGCCATCAGGGCTATTTTGCACCGTTCCAATTCAATGCCAGCGATACGCTGCGCGATGGTGCCAACGAGTTGCTGGTGCTGGTGGATAGCCCGCTTGAGAGCTCGCAGTCGTGGAGCTTGCGTAAAACGACGATCAAAGGGGTGTTAGCCCATCATGACACCCGCCCGGGGGGCGCCTGGTCTACGCGGGGTCAGGAACGCAATACCGGTGGAATCTGGAATTCGGTCTGGCTGGACAGAGCGCCACTGCTGCGCATTGAACCCATGCAGTTGAGTGCTGCCGCAGATGAAAAACTGCATCGCTGGTCGTTCAGCGTCGAGTCAAAGATCGCGCGCATCGAAGGCCAGAACATCACCCGCGCCGAGCTTAAGCTCAGTCCGATAAATGGTGCAGGCGGGCAAACTTTCACGATACAAACAGACAATCCGGTGGTCGCCGGTAGTCGACTTAAGCTGCAATCGACCATTGAAAACCCCGAGCTTTGGTATCCCAGGGGTTACGGGACACAGGCGCTGTACCAGGTAGAGCTATCCCTGTACGACAATCAGAAACTGCTGGGTTCCGCGGAGAGTGAGTTCGGCTTTCGCAAGGTCGATTTTCAGCAGGAAAACGAAGTTTTTCTAATCAACAATCGCGCATTTTTTGTTCGCGGTACCAACTATATCAGTGATCAGATGTTGTCCACCATGGACACTGCATCCTACGCGCGCGATCTGGAGCTGATGCAGCTGGCCAATATCAACGCGGTGCGTGTACACGCCCACATCGAGCGACGCGAATTCTATACCCAGGCCGATCGGTTGGGAATGCTGGTCTGGCAGGATTTTCCATTGCAGTGGGGATACAGCGATTCCGACGAGTTCCGTCGTCAGGCGGTCACGCAGCTGGGCGAGATGGTGGAGATGCTGGGACGCCACCCGTCAGTCGTCAACTGGACGTTACAGAACGAACCGCCTTTCGATGCATTCTGGATGAAGTGGAAATATCCGGACTACAACCCCGATCAAAACCGCCTGCTGGTCGACGAGTTGCGACAGTCACTCGACGTGCTGGATCAATCGCGCTGGTCACTGAACTACTCTGCCACCAAAACTCACCCGTGGCTGGGCTGGTACAGCGGTTCGTGGCGGGACTACGCACGCCCGGCGAGATCGCGATGGGTTACCGAATTCGGCGCGCAGGCGTTGCCCGGGTTGTCATCGCTTAAGAAGATTTTTTTCGAGCAAGACCTTTGGCCGGACAACGATCACAAAATGGAAATTTGGAAATATCGTAATTTTCAACCAAAGGAAACGTTTGAGATTGCCGGGGTCAGCATGGGCGACAACGTGGAAACCCTTATATACAACACCCAAAGCTATCAATCGAAGATAACCGGCTTTGCAGCACGTTCACTCAGGAGGCAAAAATACGCTGGTGTAAACGGGATTTTCCAGTTTATGTTTGTTGAAAACTGGCCGTCGGTGAATTGGGGTGTGGTGGATTACTGGCGTGAATTAAAACCTGGTTACCACGCACTTGCACAGGCCTACCAGCCGGTAATGCCCATGATCGACTGGCGTGACGTCAGTTACTCACTTGATGCGCAGCCCGATTTTGCAATCTGGTTGCTGAACGATTACTGGTCGGCCTATGAGGGGGCAACATTGACAATGGAGTTCTCAAAGAACGGAATTGTGTCGCACCGAAAAAGTGAAACAGTCGATCTCGCAGCGGACTCGGCAAAGATGTTGTTTCGTTATCAGCCAGTGCTCGTAGCTACAGGGACCTACAACTTGAAATTACAATTACACAGTGCGAACGGGTTATTGCTGGGTACTGATGAGCACGATTTCACGGTGACAGGCGTTTCGCAACTGGCAGCGAACGAGTAATGGGCACGATTAGCAGTTGCAATCCTGGCAGCTCCTGGCCGGTTCAGGGGTAACCTGCAATATGCGATTCTACTTCGAGCGATTCGAAGACCGAAAGCCTGAGCCACCGCTTCCCTATTCGGCCCGAATTGAACTACTAGCCCAGTTTTTCATCACCATGTCGCTGGTCATTGGCGGTTGGTATATCAGCTGGCGCTGGATGCATTCACTCAACTACGATGCGCTGCTGTACTCATTGCTGCTGGTGCTGGCCGAGACTGGTGCTTACATTGGCCTGGTGTTGTTCTCCTTCAATCTCTGGAAAACCCGCGACATAGCGCAACAGTCGCCGCCGTTGTCAATTGCTGACTGTGAGAAAACCGGGCGTGGCTTTACCGATAAAGATGTTGTCAGTGTAGACATCTTCTTTCCAACCTTCGATGAAGAGCCGGAACTTGTCAGGCTGAGCGTTAAAGACGCAAAACAGATTCACTACCCGCATCCAATCAACATATGTATTCACGTACTCGATGACGGCAGACGTGAATCGATGGCTGCGATGGCACGTGAGGAGGGGGTGAACTATATCACCCGCGCGGATAATGTCGGTTTCAAGGCCGGTAACCTGCGCCATGCGATGGAGCTGACCCACGGGCACTTCATTCTCATATGTGATGCTGACACGCGACCATTCCCGACCATCCTCGAAAATTGTCTCGGCTACTTTCGTGATCCGGACGTCGCCTGGGTACAGACGCCGCAATGGTTCTACGATATACCGGAGGGTAAGTCGCTACCCGACTGGCTCGCTCGCTACTTAGGTAGAGTTGGTACGGGCATCGGTAATCTGGTCGAGCGAGTTGCCGGTCCAGTTAGAATTGGGGCCGATCCGTTCGTGAACGATCCAAAAATGTTTTACGACGTATTGCAGCGACGCAGAAACTGGGCGAATGCTGCGTTCTGCTGCGGTGCTGGCTCGTTGCACCGGCGCGAGGCGGTCATGGAGTCTGCGTTGCGTCGCTATGCAGCCGCCGTTGAGAAAACCTTTCTGGAACGCGCCAATGCGATCAGAGAGGTTACTCGCGAGAGCAACACAGATCCGGCTTTAAAGCGCAAGATGATTCAGAGTGTCGCGCAGATCGAAGAGCTCACACCGTACAATTTTCATGTCTCTGAAGACATCTATACATCAATACACCTGCATTCTGATCCGTCGCGTGTGTGGAAGTCGGTTCAACATCCGGTGGTCGAGTCGAAAATGCTCTCGCCACAGGATTTGCTCACCTGGACTCTCCAGCGTTTCAAGTATGCGGGCGGCACGCTCGATATAGCCGCCAACGATGACTTTCTATTGCGCCGCGGGCTTGGGTTCAAGCAGCGCCTGATGTACCTGGCGACAATCTGGTCCTACCTGGGCGGTTTGTGGAATATCGTTTTCATGCTCGCGCCGATTATCTATCTGTTCAGTGCGGTAGCGCCGGTGTCGGCGTATAGCGCAGATTTCTATATCCACATACTACCGTTTCTCATCCTCAACGAATTTGCCAGTATGTTCTCGCTGTGGGGACTTGCCGGCTACAAGGCCAAGAGCAACTACCTGTCGTTTTTCCCGATCAATCTGCGCGCGATATGGACAGTGATCAAAGGACGCGAAATCAAGTTCCCGGTCACGCCAAAGGAACGCCAGGTCGGAAATTTCTTCCATTTGGTTCTGCCACAAGCAATTGTGATCGGGTTGACCGCCGCTGGTATCGTCTATGCGTGGTCGGCATTCATGTGGTACGGCAGCTCTCACAGTCTGGCCGGTGTGCTGGTCAATACGTTCTGGGGGTTGAACAATATTCTCGCGTTGTCCGGGCTTGTTTGCGCGGCATTCTGGAAGCCAGAGGAAGAAGTGGTCAAAGAGCGATCACAGGTTGTAGCAGGGGTTAGCATATGAGTGTCAAAGACAATATCATCAAAGCTCGCAGCCACATTGTTTTTCTGGTCGGGCTCCTGTGTGCGTTCTCGTTGGCCTGGTCACTGGAGACCATCGAGCCACCACAAGCGGCACTATCCAGAATCAAATCGAAAATCGTACCGTCCCGCAACGTGCCGGCCATTGCCACGCCCAGAGAACTTGAGGCCTGGGAGTTGCGCGCCGCTGACATCGCCTGGCGTTATTTTGAAAACAACTACCGCGCTGAAACCGGCATGGTCAACTCGGTAGACGGCTATCCGGCCGCAACACTATGGGATACGTCGTCGTACATGATGGCGTTGATCGCGGCACAACGGCTGAACCTGATCACTCGCGATGTTTTCCATGTGCGCATGAGGCGGTTGCTCGAGAGCCTTGCGAAAATGGACCTTTATGACGATCAGCTGCCCAACAAGTCGTACAACACCGTGTCACTCGATATGGTCGACTATACCAACAAGATTACCGACCGGGGCATAGGCTGGTCAGCGATTGATGTCGGCAGGGCACTGGTACCTTTCAATGTGATCGCATGGAATTATCCCGAGCACACTGCTGCTGCCACGCGTGTACTGCAGAAATGGGATTTTGACGCGCTGGTGAGCAAAGGCGAAATGATCGGCGCGCAGGTCGATGATCTCGGCGCCACCGAATATGTACAGGAAGGGCGGCTGGGGTATGAAGAATACGCTTCCAAGTCACTGTCTTTGCTCGGCAAGGATCTCGATGTCGCGTTCAACTACGAAAACAACCTTCGCTTCGTCGATGTGTACGATATCAGCGTTGCGACTGATGCGCGCGAACCCGAGATGTTTAACGCACATAACTACGTCGTTAGTGAACCCTATATTCTGGATGGTATGGAGTATGGCTGGGATACCCGTTCCAGTGAGCTGGCGTGGCGTGTCTTCAGTGCACAGAAAGCCCGCTATCGTGAGACCGGTGTGCTGACAGCCGTGAGTGAGGACAACATCGATCAGGCGCCGTATTTTGTTTATAACACGGTTTACACCAGTGGCAAGATCTGGAATACCATCACCGAGGAAGGCGAGGACGCCTCCGAATTTCGCTCGCTCAGTACCAAGGCCGCGATTGGCTGGCATATGCTCTATCGCGATGAATACACCGAAAAGCTGATTGAGGCGATAGGGAAAAACTACGATCCGGAGAAAGGCTGGTACTCGGGGATCTATGAAGAAAGCGGGGAACCGAACAAGGCTATTACCGCGAACACCAACGGCATTATTCTCGAGGCGATAGCGTTTGCAAAGTTCGGCAAACTGGTATCGATCTATCGCGACAATACCTGATAGTCAGTATTAGTCTCTAAACGAAACTGCCACAGACCGGACCGAACATGCAAGCAGTTGAGCCGATAGAAGGACAGATAAGCGCACCCGCCCGATCCGGCGTAATTCCGGCATCATGGGCCTATGACGAATCATCTGCTAAACGCGATCTGCGGATCGATTTTATGCGTGGTTACGTGATGTTCATTCTGGTGATCATTCACGTCGATCTTTTCTCAGTCTTCAATTTCATCGTCTGGGAGAAGATTGGCGTTGTCTCCGGCGGTGAGGGGTTTGTAATTCTTTCAGGTCTTATCCTCGGCACCGTAAACCGCCGCAAGATCGACAAGAGCGGACTATCAGCGGTTGTAGATTCCACACTCAGTCGTGGATTTCAGATCTACCGGGTCAATGTAGCCATTATCGTGACCGTCCTGTTGTTCTCATTGATATCATTTCTCGACTTGTCGAGCATCATGACATTCACCAATCACGGCAATGGCGAGACCTACAAGCTCTATCCGTCGCTGGCACAGCCATTCAAGGAGATTGCCTATCGGGTGCTGACCCTCAAGGGCGGCTCACAGCAGACTCAGGTGCTCGGCCTGTACGTGGTGTTACTGCTGGCATCCCCACTGGCATTCTTTGCATTCAGGCACAAGCGCGTCGTGGAATTTCTGGCGCTGTGCTGGATACTCTACATAATCAACTGGGCTCATCCGTCACGCCCCACCGGCGCCCAATTCGAATATGCGTTCCCGGTTCTCTCGTGGCAACTGACGTTCTTTCACGCGATGGCGTTCGGCTATTATCGCGAGGAGATCAGCGAATGGTTTAACGCTTCGCGAATGCGTATTGTCTACTGGGTGTGCGGCGTTATGTTTTTTTGTTTCGCTTTTTTTGCATGGAATAATCCCAATCCCGGTTTACCGGAGTGGGCCCGGCTGAGTTACATTCCGGCTGATACCTTCTCCCAAATCTATGGCGAGTACTTTCGCAAGAACACACTGGGCATATTGCGCATTGTCAATTACCTGGTGGTATTGGTAGTGCTGTACCAAATTTTAACGCTGTGCTGGAAACCACTGAATCGATTGCTCGGCTGGTGGTGCGTGCCAATCGGACAGGCATCTCTTTATGTATTCATTGTGCACCTGGCCCTCTGCGCTGTGGTTGACAACATCCCGTACTTCAATGATCTCAAGCCGTTCTATGATTCCGGTAACATTGCGCTTACCACACTTGCGCATACCGGTGTGTTGCTCGCGTTGTGGGTTCTGGTGGTGAAGAAGGTCGCATTTCGATGGATCCCGCGCTAGTGACACCAGCATTTCATCACAAGTGGATCCGCGCAGAGAGGCACTGGCAGCGTTCGTGCAACGGCAGCGTCCGGTCGTCTCCCTTTGCGCTGCGTTAATGCAGCGTAAGTCCAGCACTGAATGATCTTCATAGAATAATGTCGCCCAGCCCGGCAGTCATCAATCTCGGTAAAAAACTCCTGCGCGGGCAAGCGAAGGTGGTGGCTACGCTTGTGGCGTTTCTGCTGTGCGTATGTGTCGCCAGTGCGGAGACTGCGAGAGAGAAAGAGGAAGTTGCAGAGGAACCCGATCGCTGGGCAGTTGAAAATAGTGATTACAGTGACAAATGGGCTGTAGAATCGAATGATATGGAGGAGCGCTGGGGAGTTGCCACGCGCCGTTTCGAAGATTCGCTGGGAGAGAAATCAGCTGATCATGTGCCGATAATTCACCGCAGCGTTACCTTCGACCCTACCGAAATACCAGGCTCCTCTGATAAGCCGGCTCCGCAAAAGAAAAAATCTGATGCGAAGAAGAGTCAGAGCAAAAAAACCGAGCCCAAGGCTGGAGCGGCAAAATCCGGCGACAAAAAGAAAGCCGCCAGCCAAAAGAAAACCGACGGCAAAAAGAAATCAGATGGTAAAAAGAAAGTTGTAGAGAAAAAAGCCTCATCGAAGCCGGCGGACAAGAGCCAGGGCAAGAAAGGCAGTTATAAGAAGTATCCGCTGGATGTCAATGGCAAACCGCGGGAATACTATGTGTATCTGCCAGCAGGCTTTCAGAAAGGCAAGAAATACCCTGTTGTGATCGCGTTCCACGGTTTTCAAAGTGACGCCAATGGTATGCGATGGCTTATCAAGCCAGACAAATGGGCTGATAAGTACCAGTATATTGTGGTATACCCGAATGCGGTGAACAAGAGCTGGAATGTTGGCAAGGGAACCGGATCGGCGAACAAGAATACCGATGATGTCGCGTTCTCGAAAGCGCTCTACAAGCAGGTGTTGGCCAAACATCCGGTCGATAGCAATCGCCTGTACGTGATGGGCTTTTCTAACGGTGCACAGATGGCAGCGCTTTGGGTGTGCCAGATGGCGGGTAAGATCTCGGCCGCAGCAATGGTTGCTCATACGATGAACATACCCGGATGCAAGCCCAGTCATAAAACCCCTATCGCGCTCTTGCACGGCATGCAGGACAAACTTGCGCCCTACAAAGGTGGTGGCAAACACAAGCTCGCGTCACATAAGGATTCCGTCGACTTTTTCAGGAAAGTCAATGGCACGTCAGACAAGAAAGTTCATCTGCAATCCAGCAAAACCTACAAATGCGAGTCGTGGACGCACAGCAAGAAGATTACCGAGGTGATCGACTGCAAGATGTACAACAACGGCCATAGCTGGCCGGGTGGTGTTGAGTTTATGGTGGATGTACTCGGCACCACCAACAAGGATTTCAACGCGACTGAGTTCCTGTTCCGCATGTTCTCGAAATACAAGAAGCCGCCAGCCCCGCGATAAAATCTCTGGCCCCTGGCTGGGCGCCGGCTCATCAGCTGCTTCAATGTCTCGCCCGTTTCCCGGGCGCCAATGCTCTGTTGGTAAATAGAATACGCGGCCGTGGACCCAGCCTCGAAGCGCAGCTCCTTTGCGGATTAACCGTGAAAATCGGCGAACTTGTGACGTACGTCATTTCTGTGATCTGAATAGTGCGCGTTTATTGCTGCAATCGGCCCTTTGCAGCTTAAGTTATTCATCCAATGCACCACTACAAACGTTACCTGAAAACGGTTGGCGTATTGTTGGGGCTGGGCGTCAATTCAATGGCGTCAGGCGCCGATGATGAGTCGCTCGACAAGATTTTCAAAGGTATTGAATCTTCCTACGAATTTCCGGTAGGCGAGCTGTTCGAGAAAAAGTACGACAGCGAGCTTCGCAACGTCTTCGATGGGGTCAGTCTGTCGTTCTCGCACAGTCTGCCATTGCGAGGTGTGGTGGTTGAAGGGCTGGATGGCCTTGGCAACGAGGGCGCGAGCGTCACGGCAACCAGCACCACGTCGATGAACATTAGCTACAAGCCGTTCGGCTACTGGTACTTTTCACTCGGTATTCCGTTTTACAGCAACCCCGATTTACAGGCTCCGTGGAACCCGGACTATACCTACGTATTCGGTTATCGGGACTGGCATCCCTACACCATGGGGTTTACCTATTCGAACTATGGTGGCAATCGCTTCAATCCTGATCCGGGCAAGTCCGGCACCTGTTTCGAATGTGGAGCGCTGACCTGGTCGTGGAAGTTTCCGGTGCCTCGCTGGATGACACATCCGTTTGTCGCCTGGGAAGAGGGTCGGGTCGGCTGCACCGTAAACTTCACGCTGGTGCCGAAATGGACCGATCTGGCGAGCAATTCGGTTAAAGATAACAAGAAGACGCTCGGTATGGGCTGTCGCTACAACATTGTTGGCTGGTGGTATTTCCAGCTCAACGTTAAACATTACCTGGATAAGTCATCGATTCAACCGTGGGATTCGGACTACACCTACGGGTTTGGCTACTTCGACTGGCATCCGGGCGTTATTTCGATCCAGTACAACAACTACTCGAACAATCGATTTCCCTGGAGTGAGCAGCCCGCCAGTGGCGGAAAGTTCCGCGACGGTTCGTTATCGGTGTCGTGGGGCATGTCGTTTTGAGTGCGCCGGATCGACGTGACAGGAAAACCTCGCGTGGCTGGCACTCTCTGTGCTCACAAAGCCCGCTTGGTTGCCATCAGCCGACTGTGACACGGGCACGGCTGCAAGGGACAGTTGATATTTGGCCAGGAAGCCACGCTGCATGCACCGGGCAGGGGCGCTGTGAATGCGTTTTGTCCGCATGATTTCTCAATGGAACAACAACAGGTTGTCGGCACAGGCTATGTGGATAAAAAAACGGCTTCCCACGCGCAATCGCCTCACAATGGCCATTGCACTAACCGGAAGTGTCATTGTGGCCGGCTGTTCAGGATTTCTGCCTGGCAAAGGTTCGGTGGTGAAGGACAAGCCCATCAACAGCGAGCCCAGTAACATGGTGCACCTGGGCCGCCCGCATACCACACGTCCGGACTACCAGGTTACTGAACCCGATTTCTGCAACGGTGGCCGTGCGGTCTGGCCACAGCCGATGCGACCGTCCAGCACACACCCCGGTCGCAACGGCGAACTGACCGATCAGGAGATGAAGCTCGCCCGCATCGCCTGGAAATATTTCGAGAACAACTATCAACCCGAGACCGGCCTGGTCAATGCGGTTAACAATTATCCCTCTACCACCATGTGGGATACAGCCTCCTACATGGCGGGAATGGTCGCGGCGCGTGAACTGAAAATTATTCCCAAGGAAGAGTTTGATCTTCGCATGATGAAGATTCTGCAAACCTTTCAAAAGCTGGATCTGTTTCGTCGCGAACTGCCCAACAAGGCCTATCACACCAAAACGGGACAAAAGGTAAACTACGCCAACAAGCCCGGTGAGATCGGTTTCTCCGCGCTCGATCTGGGCCGACTGCTGATTTGGTTGAAGATCATCAAGGAACGCTATCCGGAACACTCAAACGCGATCGACAATGCCATACTGCGCTGGCGCTTTTGCAATGTAGTTGATGCCCGCGGGCTGATGTTTGGTGCGCTGGTGAATGGCAACAATGAAACCCAGTACGTACAGGAAGGACGCCTGGGTTACGAAGAGTATGCGGCGCGGGGATTTCAGCTTTGGGGCTTCAACACTGATTTGTCATCTCAGCTCGAGCCCTATGAAACCATGCCGATTGGTGGCATCGATGTTAAATACGATGCTCGCGACCCTCGGGTACTCCATGCCCACAACTATGTTGTGATGGAAAGTTTTACACTGGAAGGCATAGAATTCAACTGGGATCACGCCAATGATCGCGATGCCGATAACATGCGTCACACCGATCCGGTTGCCAAAGGGCTTGCGGAATCCGTGTTTGCAGCGCAGGTAGGGCGTTTTTGCAACACCGGTATACTGACCGCTCGCACCGAGCACCAGCTCGACAAAAAGCCATACTTTGTGTACGACACCGTATACTCCGATGGCTATGCCTGGAACACCATTACAGAAAAGGGTGAATACGTGCCGCAGTTTGCTGCGATCGCGCTCAAAGGTGCTTTCACCATGTGGTCACTGTTTAACAACGAGTACACCGATTTACTCTACGACACAGTGAGCACACTCTACGATCCCAAAAAAGGATTTTATGAAGGGCGCTACGAAAATGGCTCGGGTGTAATTAAAACTTTTACCGCCAACAACAACGGTATTATTCTGGAATCTCTACTTCACAAAGTGCAGGGAAAGCTGCTGCGATTTGGCGATCGGACCAGCAAATGGGATCAGGTGTTAAGCGATCAACTCAAAGGCAGACAAGCCTGCCTGCCACATCAGAAATGTCGTGGCATGGGGTACGGTGGCGGCACTAGCTGTGGCGGTATCGACTACCAGAATGTCGAGGGTGTTGAGAGCTCCGGCGGCTTGCTGAAGAAGCTGATGAAAAAGGCGGGCGGCTGAGGTGCGCGAGCATTGTGATACACGAATTACATGGCCACCGGTGTAATCACTGGTTATGTCTCTGCTCAGAGGGCTGCAGCGGCAGTTCGGCACTGCGGTGCGGGCAGGGCTGTTTGTATTTGTTGTTGTACAGGGAACAGTTTCCTGCGGGGTTGCCACGCGTGCTATCAGCGATACTGCGAGCAGTATTCAGACCTCGCAAACTTTCATCCAGGGGCGCCGTGCACCACTGACTGAAAAGGAGCAGGAGTGGGCGAAGATCGCCTGGACCTACTTCAGCAACAACTATAATCACGCTACCGGCCTGGTCAATTCAATCGACAGCTACCCGAGTACCAGCATGTGGACGGTAGCTGATTTCCTCGCAGCAGTTATTGCGGCGCTGGAGTTCGA
Organism: uncultured Granulosicoccaceae bacterium; assembly: GCA_937920585.1. Lineage (GTDB taxonomy): Bacteria > Pseudomonadota > Gammaproteobacteria > Granulosicoccales > Granulosicoccaceae > CAKZSB01. The sequence continues at coordinate 16,629 of CAKZSB010000122.1, forward strand.
ATTGATTGATGAGATTAAATTCGATCGTTACGTCACCACAACACTGGCCGCACTCAACAACATGCGGTTGTACCGCAAGCGTATTCCCAACCGCTTTTACAATACAGCCAACCTGGCGATGATTGATTATGAAGGCCACCCGGCTCAGGTTGGATGGAGTGCCATCGACATCGGGCGATTGCTGATCTGGCTTAGAATTTTGCGCAACCGACATCCAAAATATGGCGAGTATATCGACAAGGCAATTTTCCGCTGGAACTTTTGCGATGTGATTGACAAGTGCGGCACCCTGTATGCCGGCAGTGAATCGAGCAGCAAGGTAGATTTGTTTCAGGAGGGGCGACTGGGCTACGAGGAATATGCCGCAGCAGGTTTCGAGCTGGTTGGATTCAACACCGATGCAGCTGCCGCGATCGAACCCTATGAAAAAGTCACGGTGTTCGATGTCGATCTGTTGAAAGATTCGCGCGACCCGCGCAATCACAATGTGTTCTCACCCATTCTCAGTGGGCCCTATTTGTATCACGGGCTCGAGATGAACTGGGATCAGGTAGATGATTTCTGGTCACTGGACAGTGTGCACAGCTACAAGCACATGGGTGATTTGGCGGATCGTGTGTATCTGGTGCAGGAAAATCGCTATTTTCAGCAAAGAATACTAACAGCGCGCACGGATCACCAACTCGCCAAACCGCCATACTTTCTATACGACTCGATCTACGCCGATGGCTATGCGTGGAACACCATCAGTGATTCAGGAAAACCCTATGCCAATCTGGCAATGGTTTCAACCAGAGCCGTGTTTGGCATGTGGGCGCTGTGGAAAACCAGTTACACCGATCGACTGATGGCCATCACAGAAACCTTATACGATAGTAAAAAGGGTTGGTGGGAAGGGCGCTACGAGGTCAGCGGCGCCTATGACAGTACGCTGACTGCGGCAACCAACGCGATGGTTCTGGAAGCGCTGTTGTACAAAAGCGGCGGGAAAATTCTCACCGAAGCGCCGGAACCCACCTATGGCGAGATTCGACTAGTGGATGTATGGCGTCATCCCGGTCGTTGTTTTCCGCCTCAAAAAGCGGTTTGTGAAGTGCAGGCACCCAAATCCAAAAACAGGTTGTTCGAATGAATCGCTCAGTGTTTAAAGCCGCTACACTGCTACTGGCACTGTGCAGCCTTTGCACGGTTGCCGTGGCTGATGAAAAAGCGGTGCTCGCGAATGTCGAGTCGCTGCGCGACGGCTCCGGTTTTTTCCAGAAAGATGAATTTCGTAAGGCCGCGCTCGCGTGGTCTAACGAGAGCGTTGCCATACTGAAAAGTGAGTCGAGCAAATCGGCTACTCTGGCAGCGGCGTTTTCGTCGGTGCTGGCAAGCATCGCCTACGAGCGGGCAGAGGATGCGCTGGCTTATGCCGAGTGGGGCAATGCAGTGAAACACTACTTATCTGCCGGTACCAACTGGGATGAGCAACGCGATGGTTTGTTCGATTATCTGGTCGACGTAAGACGTGAGCTCGATGCCGCCTCGGCCGATGATAGCAGCGCATACATCGATACCAATCTGCAATTTCTCATAGCCCTGGATACCCTGACCGGATTCAGTGTCTATGCGCAACCCGGTAGTGGCTTGTCGATGCAGCGCAGCGATAGGGAGCCGGTAGTAACCGAGAATCGAAGCTACTTTGCCCGCCCGCTCAGCGTGGTGCAGGAAGAGGAATCCGCAAAATCTTCCGCGCAATCAGAAAACATCGCCAGTTCGCTGCAGGAATTATCCGCTCAATTGCCGCCGACTGTGGCAGCACCCGCCGATGGCGAAGATACTGAACAGCCTGCGACGAACGCCGCTGAGCTATCCGGTGATGGCAGTCGCGAGCGGCCATTCAGGATTGCCGCCAGTGCGTTGCCCAGGCAACCGGCGCTGGTAAATCCGGCGCCGCAGGATCCCAAGCCAGAACCTGTAGTGCCTGTGGCTAAAGTGGAGACGCCTGAAAAGGTTGTACCCGAGAAACCGGCGAAAGTAAAAACGACAGATAAAAAACCGGAAAAAAAGACGCCCGAGAAAACAATCGAAGCGGTAGTTGAAGCAAAAACCGAAAAGAAAGAAAAAAAGGCAGCTATCGCGAAAGCCGGTGTCGCCGCAAAAACACCGGTGAAGGAACCCAAACAGCTACCGGCCGATCCGTTTCGCGAGTATCAACTAGGCGAAAAAGATCTGGATCGTGCTCAACGTGCGTGGTCATACTTTGAACGTAATCGGCATCCGGAGAGTGGCTTTGTCAGCAGTGTCGAGGGCAAACCCGAGATCAGTAGCTGGGACATGGCCGGACAGCTGGCCGCCATTGTCAGCGCCCACCAGATCGGATTACTCGAAGAAGAGCAATTCAACAGACTAATGAAATCGACGCTGTCTGGTTTGCAGGCCATACCGTTATACGATGATCGATTGCCCAATCGCCAGTATCGACTGGAAAACATGCAAATACCCGCCGATGCAAACCAGCAGGGCTGGTCGGCTGTATCAACCGGGCGATTATTAATATGGCTGCGTATCCTTGGAGACTGGTATCCGGAGTGGCGCCCGGAGGTAATGGCTGTGCTCAGCCGCTGGCAGTTCGGCCAGGTCACGGCCAATGGCCAGTTGAACTCACTGGCAAAAATCGGTGATAAGCTGGTGTTGCAACAAGAGGGAAGACTCGGCTACGAGCAATACGCCGCAGCCGGATTTCAACTCTGGGGGCTGAATGTTGAAAAGGCACTGGCATTGCCACGTACGGCAAAAATTAACGTATTTGATGTAGCCGTCGCGATAGACAAGCGCCCGTCGTCCTATCTGGTCAGCGATCCGTTTGTACTCGGTGCGATGGAGCTCTCGGGTATCTATCCGGCTTTTGCGTCAATCGGCAAGAGTGTTTTCGAGGTGCAACGCGCGCGCTGGTCAAATCAGAAACAGCTTACCGCGATGGGCAGTGATGTTGATTTCGAGACTGGCGAACGGGTTAACAACTACGTCTACCATGCTGATCAGGGTACCGCCTTTAACTGCTCATCACCCAACGGCGATGAGAAACCCTGTCAGGCCGTCAGTACCAAAATCGCCTATGGCTGGAATGCGCTCTACGATGATCCCTACAGTCAGGCGCTGGTATCCATTGTGGAAAAAGGGGTCAGCTCGAAGCGCGGATTTTACTCAGGCGTGTTCGGCGACCTGACCGTCAATCGCGTACTCACCCTGGACGCCAACGCAATTGTGCTCGAATCAATGCTGCTGAAGTTCAGAGCTGGCGAACCGTTTTTGCAATCTGGCGAGCGTGTCAGTGGCGCGCTATCGCAACTGCTTTTCAGCCGCGGCAGCTGGGACTAGCAATTGCCGGCCAGCTT
>CAKZSB010000123.1 GCA_937920585.1 uncultured Granulosicoccaceae bacterium
GCGGTGTCGCCACGAATTCCGCTGAGTAAAATAATTTCAGCCGTGTCTATGTGTGGTGTTATATCGAGCTCCAGCCCGTTGGTGGCCGACCGATCGCCATCGTTGGCGAATAGAAAACATTTTGATCCCCGACTGAGTTTGCCGGTATTAATTTGCCGCTGAAGTTCTTCGAACGCCACTTCTCCCGAGGTTACCAGCGAGTGGTAGCTATGGCGTTGAATGCCCATGTCGGATAGCCGTTGCTCGTTCACAGCGGTGCGCTTTCCGGAATTTGAGATGATAACCGCTTTGGCTCCCGCATCTGCGATGGCTTGCAGTGCAACGCCTACTTGCGGATAAGGTGTGACACCGTCGTGCAGCACGCCAAACTGATCTATCAGGAATAATTTATAACGGCCGAGCAGCGATTCGACAGTTTCTATGGGAGTGGGTGTCATCTATGGTCCGCTCTGCATCATCGCTTGTCTGGCGAGCCGTGCCACACCCGCTGCAGCTTCTGTGGATGTCGATGTTTCAAACGGGACCGGGTTGAAACGCTGGCGGATGCGTTGCCATTGCAGGTTGCTGGCGCCTCCGCCGACACTGCGTACTGTCGTCGGTTTGGGGGCGCCCAATTCGTGAAGACGCTGGTAGCCCAGACGCTCGATTTCCGCCATACCTTCTAATAGCCCTTGCAGAAATTGCGCGTCTTCAGGCGGGCGTGGTGTCAGCTTTGGCTGCCAGTTCGAGTCGTTGTGTGGAAAGCGCTCGCCGGGCTTCAAGAGCGGATAGTAGTCGAGGCCGGAGTCGGTTTCGGTTTGTAGCTCGGTGCTCAGTTGCACAATCTGTTGCGCGCTGAAAAAATGCTCCAATACGCCACCGCCGCTGTTGGATGCGCCGCCTGCCAGCCACTGGTTACCGATACGATGGCTGTATATTCCAAACCGCGGGCTGAAGATCGGCTGGTCACAGAGCATTTTCATTGTGATGGTGCTGCCAAGCGCTGTGACGCAATCACCGGTTTCACATGCACCGGTTGCCAAAAAGGAGGCACAGCCATCGGTGACGCCGGCAACAATCTGCAGATCAGCTGAAAAGTTGAGTTTTTTTGCGACTACCGGATCAACAGTGGCTGTTGGCGTGCCGGCGGCAACGACCTGCGGCAGCTTTGATAACGCGATACCGGTTTTTGCAAGCCATTGTGGCCAGCATCTTTCGATAGGATCGTAGCCGGTTTTAAGGGCGTTGCTTTCATCGCTGACGGAAAAGTTGCCCGTCAGTTTGCCTGCGATCCAGTCTGCCTGATGCAGTAATTGTTCGCAGCCGGGGGAACTCTGCAGGCTGATCGCACGGGCAAGCCCGGAAGATGCCCCATGTACAGCGCTCTGCTGCGGTGCGACGGCGGCTATTGCGTTGAGGATTGATTCATCGTCGACGGCATCGTTGTACATCAGGGCGGCGGCAACCGGGCTGCCGGTGCTGTTGACGGCCAGCACGGTTCCCGATGTGGCATCGATGGCGAGTGCCTGTATGGTGCGAACGTCGATGGCGTTGCCAAGCTGTGTCAGTGCCGATTGTGCAGCCGCCCACCAGGTGGCTGGATCTCGACGATCATCGCCATGTTCTGCCATGCTACTGCGCGCGCTGCCCTGCAGATTGCCCTGTGCATCGATTGCGATTGCACGCGCGCCGGATGTGCCGATATCGAGTCCGGCGTAGAGCGGGGTGGCGTGCGTCATGTGTTGTTCTGGTTCATGGCTTGTCGGTATTTTTCGGCATCCCAGTTCAACAGCTCATCGTTCTGCTGGTTGGTCAGATAATTCAATGGCGCATCGGCTGCTGTCCGTGCAGTGACATCGGCCAGGCACAATGCCATCGCCTCGGTGCTGGCATCGGCACTATGGTGTAGCAGCGTACCCACACCCGGAAACAGGATTTGTTTCGGTGGGGATAGAGCGTTTTGTGCGTAGCGCCTGGCTACATCGTTGGCTGATTCGTCCGTTGCGGCGATGGCACTGCCCATGCCCAGAAAAATCACATGGTCAGGATACAGGCTGCCGCCACCGGCGATACGGCAATTGATTTCGTTGATGGCCGTGGCGTGGCAGGCGGCACTGGCAGGCAGCTGATAATCACTATGCTCGGCCAGCGTTAACAGCGCATCAGTGTCGGCATTGCGAGATTTTCGAAACGGTTGCTCCAGCGCCCGGCAAACACGCTGGAGCAGTTCAAGCGCCAGTTCCGTCGTTTCGGCTGCGACCACCAGGCCGTGGTTGCCGAGCACGATGACGTCGGGTGGTGCGGGTTTGTCTGCCGCTGCCTTTGCGATTGCGCGCGACAACGGCAGGCCGGGGCGCATGTAAGGGATCAGTAGCCAGTTGAAGGCGGCAAGTTTCTGTTCGAGGATCGACTGTGCGTCGTTACGGATGGCGATAGCGATCGTGTTGACACAATGCACATGCACCACTACCCGCTGGGCCATCACCGCGTGAACCGTGGTTTCTATCGAGGGCCGCAATCCGGCGGGATTGCGCGCCTGATCGACGAATGCCTGTGCACGTTCGGCGTGATCGTTGCCATCGTCCAGTGCGGTCAGCAGAGCCGGCAGTGATACTGGCACCATTATGTCGGTGTCTACGGCGTTCATCAGCCAGGTACCGGAGGCTTTGATCCACAGGGTGTCATCCTGTTTGATCGAGGTGTTTCCGCCGGCTGCCTGCACCAGCAGCGGATCGCTGCCGATATCAGCAGACAGTTTCAGGAGTTTGTCGAATTCGGGACTGACGTTGCTCAAGAGCGTATGCCGTAGTTAGTAGAGTGAAGTATGGGTTCAACTGGCCTGTGCCAGCTTACCCTCGCACCAGGCTGCAAAGTGGTTGCGCTGCTCGATAGTCAGATGCAAACCGTGTTTGGTTCTTCGTTGCAGAATATCATCGGCGCTGCGCGCCCACTCGTGCTTGATCAGATAACGTGCTTCGGCCTCATAGAACGACTGACCAAAATTCTCCCCCAGTTGTTTTGCGCTGCCGGCGCTGCCGATGACAATACTGATGCGATTGCCGTAACAACGGCAGAGGTGATGCAGGGTGTCGCTGTCGAGCCACGGATAGCGTCTGGCCGACTCTTTAAGAAAGGACTCGAAGTTGGCGTTTTCAATGTCGCCGCCCGGTAGCGTTGCCTTTGCGGTCCACGGTGACTGCATGGCTGGAAACCAGGGTTGCAGTTGATCCAGCGCGTGTTCTGCGAGCTTTCTGAAGGTTGTAATTTTGCCGCCAAATACCGACAGCAAGGGCGCGCCGCCAGCAGTTGGACCGCTCGCCGGATCGAGATCGAACACATAATCGCGAGTAACGGCACTGGGGTTGTCGGCGTTGTCGTCGTACAGTGGGCGTACACCGGTGAATGAGTTAATTACATCGGCTGGTGAGAGTTGTGTAACAAAGTATTCGTTGACGGTGTCGAGCAGATAATTTACTTCTGCGGGATCAACCTGGGCCGAATCCGGGCTGCCTGCCTGCGGTATATCGGTGGTGCCGATGAGGGCGTAGTTTGTTTCGTAAGGGTTGATAAACAACACTCTTTTATCGGCGTTTTGCAACAGGTAGGCCTGGTCGCCCTGCCAGAATTTACGCACAATGATATGGCTGCCTTTTACCAGTCGCACTCGTCGATTGGACGTAGCCTGACTGATATCATCGATTATGTCATTGACCCAGGGCCCGGCCGCATTGATCAATGCCTTTGCCTGTACTTGTATCGACTTGCCGCCGCTCTGGCGCAGCGTGATATACCAGTGCTCGCCGGTACGGGTAGCACCTTCAAAACGGGTGTGCGTCATGATGGTGGCACCTCTTTCGCCGGCATCGAGTGCGTTTAGCAACACAAGCCTTGCGTCATCCACCCAGCAGTCTGAATATTCGAAGCCTTTGGCAAAATTCTGTTTTAGCGGCTCACCTTCCGGGGCGCTGCGCAGATTTAAAGCTCGCGTAGCCGGCAGGCGCTTGCGCCCGCCAAGATGGTCGTACAGAAATAGGCCCAGGCGCACCAGCCACGCCGGCCGATCGCGTTTGCTGTGCGGCAGTACAAATCGCATTGGCCAGATGATATGTGGTGCAGATTCGAGCAAGACCTCGCGTTCGATTAGCGCCTCGCGCACCAGGCGAAATTCGTAATACTCCAGATAGCGCAGCCCACCGTGTACAAGCTTGCCGGAGCGCGAGCTGGTGCCCTGGGCGAGATCGTCTTTTTCGCACAGTGCAACACTTAATCCGCGCCCGACAGCGTCGCGTGCAATGCCGGTGCCGTTAATTCCGCCACCGACGACGAAAAGGTCGACCGGTTGGCTGTGACTTTCGGGATTCACGCGCTTGCGCTCAGCACGGGTTCAAAGGGGTTTCGCCGTCAATGTGTCGGCGAACTTCTTCGGCTGCCATACGGGCGGCTTTTCGTACCGTATGAATCGACGCGCCAGCGATGTGTGGCGTCAGTGTGACGTTCGGCAGTTTCAGTAATTCGGAATCTGCCGCCGGTGGTTCGATATCGAAGGTTTCGAGCATGGCGGCGGCGGGCGTACCTTTTTTAAGCGCTGCCAGCAGTGCCGGGTAGTCGACCAGCGGGCCGCGAGCGGTATTGATCAGCAGGCTGTCGGGGCGCATCATCGCCAGCGTGTCGGCGTTAATCATGTGTTGCGTCTCAGTCGACACCCGGGCGTGTAACGTGACCACATCTGATTGCTGCAGCAGGGATTTAAAATCGGTGGCCTCAACGCCTGCGGCGACGTCTTCGGCTGATAGTGCTACGTACGGATCTGCCACCAGCAAGCGGCTTTTAAACGGTTGCAGCAATTTAACCAGGCGGGTGCCAATCTGGCCGTAGCCAACGATACCAATGGTCATTTCGTTGAGCTGGCGGCCGGTGCGATCGGCGCGATAAAGATCGCCACGCCAGGTACCTTCTCGCAGGTTCTCGTGGCCCACGCGGATGCGTCTGGTCTCGGCCAATATGGCCCCGATAGTAAATTCAGCTACGGCGCTGGCATTGCGGCCGGGTGCATTGACGACCTTCACACCGTGATCGCGAGCTGCCTGCATGTCGATATTAACCGGCCCGCCGCGTGATACTGCCACCATTTTCAGTTGGGGTAGTCGGGCGAACATCGCGGCAGACATCGGCGCGAGGTGAGTGACCAGAATTTCGGCGTCGGCGACGAACTCGCACACCTCATCTGCATCGCCGATATACTCTTTAAGTCCATCCATACCGGCTACCGCGTAGCCATGTTCCATCGGTTCGTCGGGCCAGCCATTGGCGATACTTCGAATCTGGTGATCGTTGCCGCACAGCGCCTCAATTTCCTGTTGAAACATCGATGGCAGCATAAACTGATCGCCAATGATGGCAATTTTACGGCTCATAGGTCTTTGTCACTGGTTTGTAGCAGGGTGTCTCGATGGTCGCTCATCGATTGCCAGATCGGGCGCATGGCGTTGCGTGTTTTCACATAGGACGGAAACAGTGATCGGTAGATGCTCGCCAGTTCGCTATCGGCAAGGGTTGCTTCACCGAGTGTCGGTGTCACCCATTGATCGATGCACTCATCCATATTGTTGTAGTGGCCAAGTGCGACTGCCGCCATCATCGCAGCGCCAGCGGCCCCGGCTTCGCTTCGGCTGCTGGTGCGGACACGGCATTGCAGTGTCGAGGCCAGTATGCCGCGCAACTGATCGCTGCGGGCGGCGCCACCGCACAGGCGAATTTCATCTGGCACGCTGCCCATCGCCGTATAACAATCCAGCGCGGCGAAGCTCAGGCCTTCAAAAATGGCACGTGCCATATCGTTAAAGCCGTGCCGCGTAGACAGGCCGCTAAAGCCGGCGCGGGCGCTGGCATCGATAAACGGGCCACGTTCACCAGCTTCGGATATGTAAGGTTGATAGAGCAGCTGGCCGGGGGGCGATGATGCCACCCAACTCTCAAGCAGTGGCAAAAGGTCTGCGCGGCTTTTATCGACGCCCAGATTGTTCAGCAGCTCACTGGCGGCGTCGAGCAACCAGTCGATGTTGAGTGTGGCTGCCATATTGGATTGCATTTGTGCACAGGCGCCCGGAATCGGCATGCACATGGTGTAGCCGGTGCCCTCGTCATTCAGGGCGACATCATTGGCGTTGCGTGCAAGCCGCATATGCATACCGGTTGAGCCCAGAATAGTGCAGCCGGGGTTGCCGTCGCGATCATAGAGGCCGCTGCCAAGCGCTGTGCAAATGACATCGACATAGCCCAGTGCAACCGGTGTACCGGTCAGTAATCCGCACTGGCTGGCGGCACTGGCGCTCAGGGCGGCGGTGGTTTGGGTGCCATCGACTATATCGGGCAACAGATGCTTTTGCGATTGCAGGCCGAGTATCTCCAGAACATCGGTGGAGTATTCACGGCTGCGATAATCGCCAAAAGAAAAATTGGCCTCTGATGGATCGGTGGCGATTTCATCGGTTAATTTGTAGTAGAGCCAGTCTTTGCAATGCATGGCGTGGGCACTGCCGGCCAGGGCCTGTGGACGATTGTCCCGCAACCACAGCAGTTGTGATCCCTGCTGACAGGCGTTGAGTCCGGTACCGGTAATCTCAAAACGTTTGCGATCGTCGGGGCGAGCGGCAATCTGTTCAACGATCGTGGCTGCTCGTGCATCCAGCCACAACAGGGCCGGGTGGGTTGGTGCTCCCGCCGCGTCGATCAGCCAGGTGCCGTCCCCCTGACCGGTGACGGCAATCGCCGCCACACGCTCCGGCAGTTGATCGAGCTGCTCTGCCAGTTGCCGCAGTGTCTCTGCGGTTTTGTCCCAGGTTGCGTTGAGATCCTGTTCGGCACCGCCGTCGTCTGTCAGGTGATAGTCATTCGGACTTGAGGCAATCGCAAGCTGATTGCCGGTCAAATCAAACGCGACTGATTTGATCACTGAAGTACCGGCATCGATGCCGATGAGCAGATCTTTTTTCATTGCGCGAGCACTCCGCCGTGGGCAATCGCGTCGCCGGAATCGGTATCAAACAGGTGCAGGTCGTCAGCGGCGATGGAAAT
>CAKZSB010000124.1 GCA_937920585.1 uncultured Granulosicoccaceae bacterium
CTCAGGTGTTGAAGAATTTAATATTCTGCAAGTCAGGTAGGGCGAGGCCAGATCGAAAGGTGGGTGTAAATGACTGGTTTACAAGTAAAAAATATGGTGGGCCGTGTAGGATTCGAACCTACGACCAATTGATTAAAAGTCAACTGCTCTACCAACTGAGCTAACGGCCCCTGAGGCGGGATTGGTGGGGCGGTGTGCGTCCAACCGATCTCCCTAGTATATCAAAATCGTCAGCGGATACCTAGCCCTGAATGACGCCTGATGGTTATTTTTTTTGCACCTGCTCTGATTTTTGCCGCTTGAGGGTGGCTTCGCGGTGCATGGTGTAGATGGCGGCGCTGACGATCAGGACGGCGCCGGCGAGGGTGTAGGGGCCGGGCAGGGTGCCGAACAGCAGGAAGCCGAGGGCGGTGGCGTACAGCAGGCGGGTGTATTCGAGGGTGGCGAGCATTGAGGCTTCGCCCCATTTGTAGGCGAAGACGTTGCCCAGTTGCGACACGAAGCTGACGGCACCGATGCCTGCCAGCAGCATCCACTCGGTTGCGGTGGGTGTTTGCCAATAGTGCCAGGCGGGGATTGCCATGCACAGCCCGACGCCGAATGACTGATAGATCATGATGGTGGCGGGTTGCTCGGTACGGGTGAGCACGCGAATGATCACCATGACCAGGCCCGCTGCGGCGGCGCCGATTACGGCGTACAGGCTGTACAGGCTGAATCCACCCGCGCCTGGCTGAACCATGATGGCGACGCCGATAAAGCCGACGATGGTGGCGCCCCAGCGCCGCGGACCGACGGTTTCGTGCAGGATGATGATGGCGAATACGGTGACGAAGAAGCTTTTGGCGAAGCCGATGGCGGTGGCGTCGGCGAGGGGCAGGTGGATGACGGCAGAGAAGCCACACAACATGGCGATCAGCGCGACGCCAACCCGGATGAGCTGCAGTCCGGGGCGGCCGGATTGCAGGGATTGGGGAAAGTTTGCTGCAATTTTGGGCGTCAGAATCAGGCACATCACGACTTGCCGGACGAACAGTATCTGGGTGACGTGAAGTCTCGCGCCGGCGAGTTTGATCAGTGCGGCCATGATGCTGAAACCCACGGCGGCGACCAACAGAACTATAATGCCTTTGCTGCTGTCTGTAAGACTTAGGAATTTTCGAAAAATTGGCTGAGGGCCTTGTGCGAGGCAGCGGCTGGCAGCCAGTTGCTGGGAGGGTTCTTTCGGGAAAGTCCGATAGTGGATTGTAGCAACAAAGGGGCTGGCACTTTTCGCGCCTTTGGAATGGCCAGTGGCGGGCAATCGGCGGACCAGCTGGTTCGTTTCGCCTTTAATCGAGAAAACGGGTAACCGCGTTGATATCAAAATTGCAGCAACCAGATCGTCGGCAGTTTTTGCTTTCGGCCTCGGCCCTGTTGTTAGCCGGTTGCGGCGAGAAGCGGCCAGACGGCGCTTTCACGGTGGAGACGGACGCCGGGCTGTTCGACAGTGCCGAGCACAAGGGCGAGGTAATCTATCTGGATTTCTGGGCGACCTGGTGCCCGCCGTGTCTGCAGTCTTTTCCGTGGATGAGCGAGATGCAGCGCAAGTATGCCGACAAGAAACTGCGTGTGTTGGCGGTGTCGATTGATATCGAGCACGAGCTGATCGAGGAATTTACCAGTCGCGTTGAAACCGGTTTTGCCATCGGATACGACCCCAAGGGCACGCTTGCCAATCAGTTTGGCGTGCGCGCGATGCCGACCGCTTTCGTGATCGATCGCAAGGGGCGCATCGCCGAGACACACGCAGGCTTCAACGAACAGCGCAAGCCGGAGTTCGAAGAAAAGCTCAGCCTGGTGCTTAACGAGTAACGCCTGATTGGTGCCCCGCATTCAATGCGAGCACCGGGCGTTTTGTCTAGATACTGCGAGTGGCCTGCTCCAGTTCGTCAGCTTTGGTCATCCAGTCTTCTTCCGTTTCATCGATTGATTTGGCGAGCTCCGCCTGCTTCCAGAGCAGGTCTTTCAATTTATCTTTCTGTCCATCCTGATACAACGCATCGTCTGCCAGTTGTGCTTCGAGCTCTGACTTTTTGCGGTTGAGTCGATCGAGCTGCTTTTCCAGCGCATTAACCTGATTTCGAAGTGGCGCCAGTTGCTTGCGCTGATCGGCCTCGCGCTGCTTGCGCTCGCGGCTCGACTCGGCTTTGTCCTCGGGTGTGTTGGCCGTTTTGCCGGGGTTGCCGGCACTGCTGTTGCCGCTGCTGCCTTTGGCGCGCTGCTGCAGCCATTTGGGATAGCTTTCGAGGTCGTCGTCGAATTCATCTACCCGGCCCTGATCCACCAGCAGTAATTCATCGCAGGTGGTTTTGAGCAAGTGTCTGTCGTGCGAGATCAACACAATCGCGCCGGCAAAATCCTGCAGTGCGAGGCTCAGGGCATGACGCATTTGAATGTCGAGGTGGTTGCTCGGTTCATCGAGCAGCAGCAGGTTGGGACGCTGGTAGACCAGCAGTGCGAGCACCAGTCTGGCTTTTTCGCCGCCCGAAAACGGCTCGATGGAATCGAATACCCGCTCGCCCTGAAAGCCGAAGCCACCGAGAAAAGATCGCAGCTCGGACTCGGCGGCTTTCGGGTCGAGCTTGCGCAGATGGCCGATCGGGGTATCGGTGAGGTTTAGCTGTTCGAGCTGGTGCTGTGCGAAGTAGGCGATGCGGGTTTCTTTGGCGAAGTGAATCTCGCCTTCGAGCGCGGTGAGCTCGCCGGCCAGCGATTTGATCAGCGTTGATTTGCCCGCGCCATTCGGGCCGAGCAGGCCGATTCTCGCGTCGCGGTGAATCTCGAGTTTGACCTTCGATAATATCGTTGTATCGCCGTAGCCGAAGGCGGCGTTTTTCATTCTCAGCAGTGGATCGGGGAGCTTTTCCGGCTCGCGAAAGCTGAATTTGAACGGCGAATCGATGTGTGCCGGCGCGATCAGTTCCAGGCGTGCCAGGGCTTTTAATCGGCTCTGGGCCTGGCGTGCCTTGGTCGCCTTGGCGCGAAAGCGCGTGACGTAGCTGGTGACGTGGGCGATTTCGCGTTGCTGTTTTTCGAACGCGGATTGCTGGGTGGCCAGTTGCTGCGCGCGGGCTTGTTCGAAATTGCTGTAGTTGCCGCTGTAGAGCTTGAGGTTGCGATGCTCGATATGGCCGATATGGGTGGAGACGTTATCGAGAAACTCGCGATCGTGCGAAATCAGCAGCAAGGTGCCGGGATAGGAGCGCAGCCAGTTTTCCAGCCAGATCACGGCATCCAGATCCAGGTGGTTGGTGGGTTCGTCGAGCAACAGCAGATCGGAGCGGCACATCAGTGTTTGCGCGAGGTTCAGGCGCATTCGCCAGCCACCGGAGAATTGCCTGACGGATTGGCGCGTCTGCGCGGTGCTGAAACCGAGCCCGTTCAGCAGCGTGGCGGCGCGTGCCTCGGCAGTGTAGCCGCCCACGCGCTCCAGTTCGGACAGCAAATGCGCGTGGTGCTCGCCGTTGTCGGTGGCATCGGGTTGGGCGAGTGCATCTTGCAGTTGGCGCAATTCGGGATCGCCATCGATGACGTATTCAAGTGCCTGGGTGTCGGTAGCGGGGGTCTCCTGCGCGACGTGCGCGACCACCAGCTTGCGCGGCATATCGAAGTCGCCGGCGTCGGCGCCGATTTCGCCCAGAATCAGTGCAAACAGGGTGGATTTGCCACAACCATTGGCGCCGGTGATGCCGAGCCTGTTGCCGCGGTGAACGGTAAATGTGCAGCCGTCGAGCAGGGTTTGCTTGCCGCGACGAATTTCCAGGTTGGTGAAGTTCAGCATGGAGGGGCGATTTTATCGGCTAGTGAGTGGGTTACGAGGTTTGGCGATGTCAACAATTTGGCATACAGCGCGCACTTTACGCTAAAGAACTGACGCCTGACGGTCGTCACAGTAGGGCAGAGCATCGAGGCGCAAAGCGCGACCCGATCTGCTCGATAAAACAATAAGAATTGTAGGCGGGCTGCGCGATTGCGTTTCGGGCGGTAAACACTAAACCTTTGCGGCGATCCGGCCAGGCGGGCCGATCAACGCGGGCATTTCAGACATATGTTGAAATCACATTCGACGCAATTTGCGTGTGCACTTTTGTTTGGCCCAATGGGCCTTGCGTATACCAGCATGGCAGTAGCGGTGCTGCTGACCCTGCTGACGGTTGTATTGTACTTTACGTTGTTCGGCCCCGTCGCGGTGGTTGCCATGTGGCCCGTCGCCATCGTGATTGGTGCTGTGGGTGTGCAGCTGCACAATATTCAGATGCGCAACATCGGGGTCAATCTGCTGCTGACCACCAATGGCAGCGGCTTTGCCGGATTGGGTGGTACTCTCGCCTCTGGCGCCCGTGCAATGGCGGTTCTTGTGCTGATTGGTGGTGCGGCGCTGGCGGTATATCGATATGGTCCGATCGCAGCGGACAAGGCGGCCAATTCAGTGGCGAGCCTGGCCGAGAAGTCGGGGATTAAAAGTCTGTTCGATGGCCGGGCGACGGATGAACTGGCAGTGGCGACAGCCGCGCCAGAATCCACAGCGGTTCGTACCGCTGAGGCAGAGTCGCCTGCATCGGTTGAGCAGAGCAGTGTTGTCGCGCAGGTGAGCCCGGTGAAGCAAACGCGGGCAGTCGCGCGAGCCGACGCCGAGCTGATCCTGGTGCCGGCAAGCTCGGTTAAACCCAAAGCGGTGCAAAAACCCGCTGCGAGAAAGTTGCCGCAAAATCCGCTGGTTAGCCTGCCGAAAAAGAATCGCTTCGTTGATCAGTCGGTCGTTAACCTGCGCAGCGGTCCGGGCACAGGGTACAGCATCGTCGATATCGCGCGCCGCGGTGATCGCATGGTGCAACTTGCCAGGCAGGGAAAATGGCTGAAGGTGCAACTGGCGGACAGCGAGCGCACCGCATGGATATTTGGCGGCCTGCTTAAGCCCTGAGACGTCAAACCTTTCCAAATGGTTAGACAATCCTGCTGATCTGCTTTAGTCTTCTTCCTCAACAGGAGGCAGACGATGCTCAAGGCAAATTTGGTAGTACGCGGTAACCAGGCCATGCCGTTGCAGGCGGCATCGCTGCGCGAGCTGATCAGCAAGGCGGAGCGGCATCCGGTCTGCGATTCACAGCGTCGCCTGGTAGTAGATCTCGATCGCAGTGGTCCACTGGACTGGCCGGGCCTGTTACCGGAGCTGGCCGATCAACCGTCTGGCAGCCAGCCCGGTTAGCGCACGAGCGCTATAGAAAATAACCATCTTGTATCGCCCCGTGACAGGAGCATTGTCGATGTGCTGGTTACACTTGGTCGCACCCGATAATGGAATCGACTGCGATGAGGGCTATTCAGCCGTGGCATGAATCAGCGGCAACGCTGATCGATGTGGCGATGGGGCGTCGCCCTGCCGACACGGTGGTCCGCAACGGCCGCTGGGTCAATGTGCATTCCGGCGAGATCATCGCCGCGACCGATATCGCCATTGCCGCAGGCCGCTTTGCCTATGT
>CAKZSB010000125.1 GCA_937920585.1 uncultured Granulosicoccaceae bacterium
ACGCGTGCGCGCACGCTTTGTAACCGCCGGTTGACCAGCTCGCGCAAAGGCGCACCGGATTGCATGCTCTCAGTGTCGGCACGCTGATCCTGCAATTGTTCGCGCAACCAGTGATTGATGCGCTGATCGCCGAGCAGTCGCAACAGTTCATCGACATCACCGGCGTCGGGTGGCGCGGGCTGCTGTTGCGGCTGTGCAATCGGAGGCGTCAGTGACAGTTGCGCATAGGCTGCCGGCACAAAAAACAATATCAACAGCAAGGTCGCCAGCCAACGCATCAGGATGATTCACCCGTGGCGAGCGACTGATGCACGGTAGCCGGCATATCCTGAGCCTGAACATAACCGGGCAGCACGTGTGAAAGGCTTAGGTCACCAGCGCGAACCCGCGCCTGGCAGGCGAGCCGGATATCGTCCGCCGCCTCGATTTGCTGCAGTTTCCCGCGTTCAACCGCCTGCATGGATTCGAGGTTCTCAGCGCCGCTGATCACCCTCACCTGGCAGGTGCCACAGCGACCCTTGCCGCCACACAGACTCGCGTGGCCAATATCATTCATGCGGCTGATCTCAAGGATAGTGACACCGGCTTTACTATGCACAACCGGCTCGCCCTCGAATTGTATATTGGCAATTCCCGGATGGCCGCGCAGCCGAATTGCACGCGCTACAAGCGTTAGCAGCAAAATCGCCAGATAACCAAGCAGCGAGTTGCGCACTGCGCTTTGCAACACAGGGTCAATATCTTTTCCATAGAAATACTGTTGCTCCGGCTCGGCCGATGACGTGTTTTCATCAGCGTAATCACTGCCGTGATCGCTTTCACTGTCCGCCGACGATGGCGTGCCGTAGGAGTTGTTATACCCGCTGCCGTAATTGTCACCTGCGTTACTATAGCCTCCGGTTGTATCATCGTCAGTGGCACTATTGTCTGTGTTGGCAGAGTAGACATCACCGGATGAAAAAGCACCGTAAGCATCATTTGAATCGGACGGTGCGGCGCTCACAGTCGCGTTTTCACGCTGATGTTCCGCTATCACCGATTTACCCGCCTCGACAAAACCTAAAAGGGCCAGAGTAGGCAGCACCACAACCGTGGGATAGACGATCAGCGATACCCGACCCCACCACGGCTGCATACGCAACCAGATAAATAACCCCATACAACCATGCAGCCATACCGCGAGCAGTCCAAGCACCTGGCGCAATCCGGTCCATGGATCGACGACCCACATGAACTTCAACACACCCTTATAACTCAGGTGGAAATCGGCTATTTGCGGTAACAACATCGCTGTGACCATATGGGGCAGCAACAGTGCCGGTATGCTCAGACCAAGCAACAACTGAAACCAGTCGAAATTGCTTAACTTCAATGTATTGCGGCGATATAGCGAACGCATACCGAGAAGGAAATGCACCAGCAGCGACAACAACAGCAAGCCGGCGCCGACGCTATTGGTCCAGGGTGCAAGCAACCACTGGCGCGCCTCATCCATGGCCTCAACTGAAATCAGACCCAGCGAGTGGTTGAGCAGATGCGCCAATACAAATGCAAACAAAAAAATACCACTGACGAGACTAATTTTTCTGGCGATCAATATCGCTTCTCCGTGTCATCGAGACCGCATAGTTCAACCGATCATTTGAGCACGCTGTTGCGAAACCGGTCCATCGCACTGACGCCATCGAAGGAATACGGAAACGCCAGAGGCAGCGATTCAGCGGCAATCTTTACATTGGCAAACACCGGACCCTGGACTCCGCGCACGAATTCACCTAATTCATCGACTTCGGATTCCAGCGTGAATTCGCGGCTTTTGGCTATGCCACAGGCTGCTGCGATCGCCGGCAGACTGGTAAGCCCGGCGGTGGCTGTCGGCTGATTGCCTGTTTCAACGTAGGATTGATTGTCGAGGACCATGAGGGCGAGATTGGCTGGTGCCTTGTTGGCAATAGTGGCAAGCGACCCCAGGCTCATCAACAATTCACCATCGCCGGTGATCAACAACACCCGCTTTTCCGGCTGCGCCAGCGCCAGACCCAGTGCAAAAGGTGCTGCCTGCCCCATCGCACCGATAAAGCAGAAGTTGTTCGCGTGATTGCCCACCGACGATACATCCCAGGTCGATGAGCCAAGCCCGGATACTACTAATAGGTCATCGGGGCGATCGGCGAGTATTCTCGCAACCAGTGGTCGTCTGTGCAGTGTCAAAGCGCTAGCCCTCGCTGAATTGTTTGGCGCCAATCATGCGCTGGGATAACAAAACCGCTGCCGACTGACGGGTGTTGAACGCAAAACGCGCTGCGGCCGAGACGGTCTCGCCTACTTCGGTCTGTCGATCAGCCCGAAACAGACGCACGTCCATCGCCTCAAGCACCTTTGGCGTACCCAGCCCCATCGGTACCTGCCAGGGCACGAACTCGCCCCACTCACCGCGCATAGAAATAATCGTGAGAAAGGGTATACGGCAGATGCTCGGCAGCGCGATGGCGTTAATGCAATTGCCAACACCGCTGGATTGCATTAGTAATACTCCCTTGCGGCCACCTGCCCAGGCACCACTGATAATGCCGACACCCTCTTCCTCGGTGGTCAGCGTGATCGTCTCGATGCTGTTGTGCGCTTCGCAGCGATCGATCAGCGGGCCGTGGCCGGCGTCGGGTACGTGGGCGACGATATCGAT
>CAKZSB010000126.1 GCA_937920585.1 uncultured Granulosicoccaceae bacterium
CCGTTACCGGTGCCAATTATCCCAACGGTTGTCACGTAGCCGAAATCGAGATCGACCCGGAGACCGGTGTCACCGAGCTGGTGTCGTACACCTCGGTCGATGATCTTGGCAATGTAATCCATCCGGAACTCGTGCGCGGCCAGGTCCACGGCGGAGTCGTACAGGGTGCAGGGCAGGCATTCGGCGAGCAGATCGTCTACGACGACAGCGGTCAATTGCTATCCGGCAGTTTCATGGACTATGCGATGCCGCGTGCCGGTGCCGTACAAAAAATGCACAACGAAACCTACGCCGTGCCGACCGAGCTCAACGAGCTGGGTGCCAAAGGCGTTGGCGAATCGGGTTGCTCCGGATCACTGCCGGCGATTTCCAATGCCATGATGGACGCGCTGCGCTCTGTCGGGCTGGGGCCGATGGATATGCCCTATACGCCGGACCGGCTGTGGCACGTTTTGCAAAAAGCAAAAGTGTAAACAAGGGTTGTGGTGATCGGGGCGGCAATGCGGCGCCCCGAGCGTGATGGAATCAGTGGCTTTTTCTCAGGGCCGAAACTGCAACGCCCGCGGCACCAGCCGCGACGGCTGTGACACGATCCGATAGGCGATTTCCACCCATTCGCAAATATGGCTTCGGGTGTCGCGAGGATCGATCATCTCCTCCATTTGAAAACGGTTCAGCGGGCCCATGGGGCCGCGTGCGCTTTCGATCCGCGCCTCCAGTTCTGCGCGCAGTGCAGCCGGGTCGGCGGCCTCGGCCAGCTGGCGTTTGTAGGCTGCCTCGATACCACCTTCCGGGGGGATGCCACCGGCGTCGGCCGCCGGCCAGACCACGCGCATACTGGGTGCTGCACGAGGCGTTGCGAAGTTGTTGCCGGCGACGCCAAAGCTGCGCCGCATAATCACGGTAAAAATCGGTATCGTTACCTGTGCAAAGGCGATCATCCATTCACCGCCTTTGCGAATAGTGCCTGCGATTTCGTGTTCCAGCCCGACGGCAAAACCCGGATTATCGATCAGATTTAAAACGGGAATATGAAACAAATCGCACAGGTCGAGATGGCGACGCAGTTTATCGCAACCATCGGCGGTTAGTGCGCCGCCGTTTATGTGCTGGCTGTCGGACGCGATAATGCCGAGCGTGTGGCCATTGAATCGGGCAAAGCCTGTGATCTGGTCACAGCCCCACCAGCGACCGATCTCAAAAAAGGAGTCATAGTCAGCCATCAGTTCAATGGCTTTGCGGGTATCAAACGCCAGATTGCGTTTGCGCGGCACCAGGGTGAACAGTGCCTCCTCGCGCCGATTGGCCGGATCAGATTCACAGGGTGGCAGCACGGCGGGTGTTTCGTACACACTGTTGGGCAGATAGGACAGAAACTGCCGGGTCATCTGCATGGCCTCGTCTTCTGACTCGGCCAGATTGTCCACCGATCCGTTGCGACAATGAATATGCCAGCCGCCGAGGTCTTCCTTGCTGATTTCGTAGCCCATGGCGTGCTGTACCACGGGCGGGCCGGCCACAAACAACTGAGAAATATCTTTCACCATCACCGAAAAATGGCCCAGTACGGCCTTCGCCGCACCCAGGCCAACAACGCTGCCCAGTAACACATTGACCACCGGTACAATCGACAATTGCTCTGCATACATGCTGCTGCCGAGGTGACCGGGTAAAAAGGAGCCACCACCACCTGCCACTCTGGGTTTGCCCGCCTGAATGGCGC
This sequence comes from uncultured Granulosicoccaceae bacterium, assembly GCA_937920585.1. Taxonomy (GTDB): domain Bacteria; phylum Pseudomonadota; class Gammaproteobacteria; order Granulosicoccales; family Granulosicoccaceae; genus CAKZSB01. The sequence goes on from CAKZSB010000126.1 coordinate 1,724, forward strand.
CGCTGCTTTCCTTGGCGCTGCTGTCGCCACCCGGCTTTTGCTCTGGCACCATGGTCGCGACACTGCCGCCGCCCGATGAACCATCGAGCAGCCGGATCGACGCCACCTTAAGTTCGATCGATAGTTTGTCGAGGTAGGTGCTTTTAGCGGCAATGGCGCCATCTGCATGGCCGCCGCGCGAAGTGAAATCATCGGCGCACACGATTGCCGGGCGACCATCGATCCTGCCGTGTCCACCGACACTGTTGGCCGGAGTGAAGGCGCTGATATCGCCTGTGTCGTTGTAGGAGGCGAAGCCGGCTACGCTGCCGACTTCGCGAAAGGTGCCATCATCGAGCAGCAGTTCAATGCGCTCGCGGCACGTCAGTTTGCCGCGGTCGCGCTGGCGGATCACACCGGGTTCTTTTGAGTTAACAGATAACCTTTCAGCTGCCATTCGGCGCAGTGTATCGATGTCAGTAAGTGTCGGTGCCCAGGTATTTTCACCGTAGCTATGCGCCGCTTGATGATCGGACTGCGCTGGTGTGATAACCGCAATGGATTGCCCGGCGGCGACCGTATCACCGACGCCCAATGTGCTGAGTGCTGAAATGGTGCCACTGCACGGGGCACTGATTATCGATTCCATTTTCATCGCACTGATGACCAGCAGCGGATCGCCTGTGGCAACCGTGTCGTGTAGCGCTACGCTTACTTCCACCACACTGCCCGCCATGCCGCATTCAACCAGTTGCTGCCCCTCATCGACTTGGAGGGTCTGGCCCGTCGATTGACCGGTGGCCGGAATATTAGCGCCATCACTTAGCACGGCGCTGGCACCGGCAAGTGTTGCCTGGCGCTGCAGGAAGGTAAGCGTATCGTGCATGGCTGCCGTGCCGGCCGGGGGCAGGGTGGTCAGCTCAGTATTGTCGGCCAGCAGGGTGGTGCGGGCATCGCCGTTTTGCACGTCGGGGTGTTCAAGAATGGCGATGAGCTGTCGCAGGTTGGTGCCCAGCCCGGCAATATGAAAGTCTGCCAGTGCTCTGCGCGTGCGTTCTATTGCGGCATGCAGTGATGATGCGGCACCGGTGCTGCCAATCACCTTGGCCAGTAATGGATCAAACTGGCTGGCCGGCGTGTAGCCAACGTAGCCTGTTGCATCGACGCGAATGCCGGCCCCGGAAGGTTCCTTGTAGGCAGTTAAGGTGCCACTGCCATGGGCAACCACACGGGCTTGAACCGCGTAGCCGCGTGGTGTTCCCACCGACTGCTGGTTCGCGAGGCCGAGGTCGGCAAGCGAGTGGCCGGCGGCGATATGAAATTGCGCCTCCACCAGATCAATGCCGCTGACTACCTCGGTTACGGTGTGTTCTACCTGAATACGCGGATTGCATTCGATGAAAAAGTATTGATCACTCTCGGGTAACACCAGGAACTCAACGGTGCCGGCGTTGAGGTAACCGCAATTTTCGGCAAGCTTCAGTGCATCGTTCAGCAATGCTTCACGCATGGGTACGCCAAGGTTCGGTGCCGGCGCAATCTCCACAACCTTCTGGTTGCGCAGTTGCACCGAACAGTCGCGCTCGTGAATGTGGATGCAGTTACCGCTGCTGTCGGCGAGAATCTGCACCTCGATATGACGGGGTCGCTCAATCAGTTTTTCCATAAAGATTTCTGCACTGCCGAAGGCTGCCGCCGCCTCACTGCCGCAACGCTCGAAGGCCTCGGCCATGTCGGCGGCACCGTGGACCGCGCGCATGCCGCTGCCACCGCCGCCGGCCGAAGCTTTCAGCATCACCGGATAGCCGATCGTCGCCGCAAGGGCTGTGGCCGCCTCATGACCGGTGAGCGCATTGTCGCTGCCCGGGATGGTCGGTATATCGAGTGAGCGCGCCAGTTGCCTTGCGGAAACCTTATCGCCAAACAGTGCCAGCGTATCGGCGGCGGGGCCGATAAACACCAGCCCGGCCTGCTCACAGGCGCGTGCGAAGGCCGCATTCTCACTGAGAAAGCCATAGCCCGGGTGTACGCAGTCACACTGGTGCTGCACCGCCAGTTGCACAATTGCCTCCACGTTCAGGTAGTCGGCCACCGGATCCATCCCGGTGGCGGGCAATTGTGCGCTGGCATCGCATTGCCTGATGTGCAGTGATGCACGGTCGGCGGCGGAATAGATCGCCACCGACTGCATGCCGAGCGCGGCTGCAGCAGAGGCGATGCGCACTGCAATCTCGCCGCGGTTGGCGATTAGAACTCGGGTGTGCAGCGGCATCGGCTTTCCTCAGGGGTGTTTTGTGTGCGCCTGCCATTCGCCTGCACAGCACTGCGCTGCGACGGGCGCGCGCCTATGGCTAAAATTGTGGCTTGAAATGCGCACGGCAGGGGTTGATGATACCCGATTAACAAAGCAACCCGGCGAGCAAGTCCACGTGTCTGACACCATCGATTACTACTTTACCTGTGCATCACCGTTTGTATACCTGGGTCACCGGGCACTGCTGGCGTTGGCCGAAAAACACCAAAAGACAGTCGCGTTCAAGCCGTTTAACATCGCCGATGTCTGGGCTGAGTCGGGTGCTGTGCCGATCCCGCAACGCCCGGCGGTGCGGCAGCGCTATCGACTGATCGAACTGCAGCGCATGGCGCACATTCGGGGGCGCGATATCAACATTCAGCCCGCGCACTTTCCCACTGACCCCACGCGTGCTGACCTGTGCTGCGCAGCGCTGGTCGCAACGGGTCAGAGCCCGGCAGTTTTTCTAACCTCGGTGGGCGAGGCGCTTTGGGAAAAAGAGCAGCAGATCGCCGATGATGAAGTACTGGCGCGCCTGCTTGGCGAAGCCGGGCACGACGCCAGTGCGATACTTCAGGCGGCCAGTGGCGATGAGGCCGCCGCGATTCGCGCGGCCAATTCGAAACAGGCCGTCGCGGCCGACGCGATTGGCGCACCGACCTATGTCTACGACGGTGAGGTATTCTGGGGGCAGGATCGGCTCGACTATCTCGATGCGATGATTGCCTCAGGGCGCGCTGCGTTCAGTTCCTGAGTCGCCGTCCCGAGACTGCCCGATAAAAATTCTGTTGGAGGAAAAATGAGCCAGGATCTGCTGGAGACAATCGACGATGGTATCGCCACCATCACGATGAATCGGCCCGAGGCGCGCAACGCGCTGACTCGCGAAATGATGTACGGGCTGCGCGAATCCCTGCCGAGGCTGGCTGCGGATTCGTCGGTTCGCGTCGTCGTGCTGACTGGTGCCGGCGGGGCGTTTTGCGCCGGCGGGGACGTGAAGGCTTTTGCCAAAGCCGCAGCCGAAGGCGCGTCGATGTCGTTCGATCAAAAATCCCACGACCTGCGCGAACGCATGGAAGTCAGCCGTGTGCTTCACGAAATGCCCAAACCGACGCTTGCCGTGATTCCCGGCCCCGCAGCCGGGGCCGGTTTGTCGATGGCGCTGGCTTGCGACATGCGTATAGCCGTCTCCGGCGCCAAAATGACAACCGCTTTTTCAAAGGTTGGTTTGTCCGGAGATTTTGGCGGTAGCTATTTTCTCAGTCACCTGGTCGGCACCGGCAAGGCACGCGAGTTGTATTTTACCGGCCGGGTGCTGTCCGCCGAAGAGGCACTGGAGCTTGGCATGGTGAACAGAGTGGTGGCAGAAAAAGAATTGCAGGCCGCCGCTTTGGCATTTGCGCGTGAACTCGCCACACTGCCAACGGTGGCGGTGGGTTATATGAAAAAGAATCTGAACAAGGCACTGGCGGGCTCACTCAGTGATGTACTGGATTATGAGGCAATCCATATGATTCGCACTTTCGACACCGAAGATCATAAAGGGGCCGCAGCCGCTTTTGTGGAAAAGCGAGCGCCGGAGTTTTCAGGGAAGTAGTTTCATTCGACTCGGCGACAAAACACGATATAGGCACTGGCCTCATGTCGACAATCCGGTCGATGGAGTCTGTGCCTGGTTGCACTGCCTCCGGTTACCAAATCCTCACCGCGTAGTCATCCACGGAATTCATTCGTAATCTATATGGACTATCGTAGTCCAACAATTGGTATGTATGTGCGCAGTTTGTGGTAAGACGTAAAAAAGGAAAACAACAATGGATCAAAGCCTGATAACCAGTCTTTACTCGACGGCGCAATCCAAAGAGAAATGGCCGGTATTACTCGATCAACTCCATCCCGTTGTCAACGCGTCTTCAGCGGTGCTAATGGTGGTAGATGCCTGGTGAGACGGCCAGCGGCCGCCATACCAGTTCGGTGCCGTCTGTTCTGGAATGGACGCGGAGAAAATGGAGATCTACAACGAGAAGTACTCTCATCTGGAACGTGGTCACGTATTGCAATGCGTCGACAGCGAGCCGCAAACCATGGTGGTTGATCCCGCCTTCAGGAATAAAGCTGAAATCTCTGCGCGTCTGGATGTCGCTTTCGCGATTGAAGAGCTCGGCATATTTCACCGCTTCGGGGTTCGTCTCAACAAAGACAAGGCATGGCAGGATCTGATCGCCTTCCAGTACGATGTAAAACGCGGTAACGCGACCAGTGAAGAGTTTGCCCGGCTTAAACCCTATCTTCCTCACCTTGCGCAATCTATAGAGCTTGGGCGAATGTATGACCAGATTCGCGATCGATACAACGCCGTGCTCAGTATGCTGGATCACGTGTCTATAGGGATGATTATTCTAGCAAGCGATACCAGTGTGTTGGTATGCAATTCCTACGCGCAGGCCGTTATGAGCAACAACCCTTGTCTGGCTATTCATCGCAATGGAAAGCTAATAGTGCCGGGTAAGCAGGGAATGCTTACCGCCATAATGGAGAATGTTCGTAACGTGCGTGTAGAGGGTGGCATGCCCAAACAGTACCTGCGGCTGGGGTCCGGGGAGGATAAAACCGGTTTGTTGCTGGAGTTCTCATCGGTTGTCGATGGCGGCAATGAAACTGATTTTACCGCCGATTGTACATTCGTGCTGCTCGTTGATCCGGATACACCGGTCTCTTTGAACGAACAAGGTATATCAGCGGTTTATTCTTTTACGCAAACCGAGATGCAGATTGCGCGGATGCTCAGTGACGGGCACAACTATTCCAGTATTGCCGCGGTTCGCGACCGAAGCGTCGATACTGTCAAAAGCCAGATAAAATCGATTTACCGCAAGGCACATACCTCGACCAGAGCCGGCTTCATTCGACGTATGTTATCGATATCGCTTCCGTTTACCGACGACAAACCGGAATAGGCGCAGAATGGTCATTGCGTATGTCCCGAGCCATTGCATTACACTGGTACACCCGTAGCGGATTTGAACTCAATGCATATTGGCTTGCTGGTTTTTCCGAATATCACACAACTCGACATGACCGGCCCCTATGAGGTCTTTATCAAGTATCCGGATTGCACGGTCCATCTGATCTGGAAGTCACGAGATCCGGTTGCGGCCGGGGGTGGCATGCAAATCATACCGACAACCACGTATGCCGAATGTCCTGATCTGGATATCATTTGTGTGCCGGGTGGTGCGGGTATGAATCCGCTGCTCAACGATGTCGAGACGCTGGAATTCATAAAGCGTATGGCTTTTAGCGCTCGATATGTCACGTCAGTTTGCACCGGTTCACTGGTGCTCGGTGCTGCCGGTTTGCTTGATGGCAAGCGCGCTACTACGCACTGGATGTCGCATGAAATGCTGGCCGAGTTTGGCGCCATTCCCGTCTCTGATCGGGTAGTGCAGGACGGCAATATAATTACTGGCGGCGGAGTGACCGCCGGTATCGATTTTGCCCTTGTCCTGGCCAGGGAGATTTATGGCGCTCGCGCTGCACAAAAAATGCAACTGGCGATCGAATACGATCCACAGCCGCCCTTCGAATCCGGTTCTCCATCATCAGCACCTGCCGATCTGGTTGCAGAGGTGCGTGCCTTGGGCAAGCAGCGACAGGATGAGCGCCTTGCTCTGGTTGAGCAGGCGGCAGCCAAGAGACGCTAGTGGGCCAGCCCTGTTCACTGACGGGCCTGAGAGCAACGGTATGAAATGCGCCGCAACAGCCCACGAGCGATGTGATTGAAAAAAGGCGCGAGAAATCATGAGAGCTGGAATCTGGCTCCCAAGGCACATGGGGAGGTTCGTATCAGGTCATCAATTGGGGTGTTCACTGCCGAAAATCAATTTAGGCATCGCAATCCCATCCAGGTATTGAGCCCGACGATAAAGGCGAAACTCCCGTTTTAATACCGGTCACCTGATCCGCAATGACAATCGTGCCGGACTGAAATCCGCCAGCTGCCGGGATAGCTAGATCGCCCTTCTAACCACAGCAAGCTGAACTCGGTGTTCCTGCGCAGTGCGTTGCAGTGCAAATGGGGAAATTCCCCCAATTGCACTGAAGCCAGCATCGCCTTATAAATACGGACACACCCTGTGGTGTATTTAGAAAGTGTGTCTAAAGGGAGTATTGAATATCATGTCAGTTTCCAGATTAAGCCCTGTGTTGTTGTTATCCTGTGCGCTCGCCGCCTGTGGCGGTGGCTCGGATGGCAATACCGGCGGTGGCCCGGATGGTAATTCCGGTGCTGTCGCGAGTGACAGCTCGTTCGTCGATGACTTTGTTCAGGATAATATTGTCAACAACCGGCTGGTGGCAACCGGTTTGCGCGAGAGCTATAACAGTTACGACATAGCGTCCGGTCAGCTAAGGCTCAGTACGACCAAGAGCACGGATACACCGAGACAGTCCGCTACGCTTTCGACCGTGCCGATCTCTAATACCGTACGGGCACGGCTTTCACTCAGTAGCCAGAGCTCAGTGAATGGTGATGCGCAAGTGTTGGCGTCGGTCGCAGGCGTTTTCTTTAACGATATACAGGATGGAGGTATAGACGGATCGATGGGGGATGTCTTTGGCTGGGCTGGCATTCGTCAGTTCGCCAGTGGTGATCTCACAGCAGAGTATTGCCTGGTACGTTCGGATAATACAGATTTCACGTCGTTTAGCGGATTTTTCGGCGATGGAAATTCCACCTGTGAAACATTCGAGTTTGATCCCGTTCTCGACACATTCTACGATGTATCAATTGCGCTGCAAGACGGGACATTCACGTTTGAGATTGATGGTGTAGTGCAAACCTATACGCCGCTAGTAAGTGTCCTGGAACCATCAGAGCATTTTAAAGGGGTGAGAGCCTGGGTAAACAGTGATTCGGGATCGGGCACCGGGACGGCGATTGCCAGCTTTGACAATCTATCGGTGGACAGCTTCAGCGAAGATTTTTCAACTGATGTAATTCCCTATTACTACCTGAATTCACCAGATGGCTCGACCGTGTCAGTCGAGAACGGTTCGTTGCAATTGGCTACCACTTCCGATGGCATGGCCGGCACAGTGCGAAATTCTGTTGAGCTGATGCGTAACCCTGGCGACTATGTAGAGGCAGAACTTCAATACAGCAGCGCGAGCACCATTACAGGCAACCCCGAGGATGAGGCATGGGCGCGGCTGGTAACGTCACTCTACAACGATGGTTCGGTGCAAAATCCTGTCAACCCGGGAGACGGGGATGTCATCAGTTATATTGATTTGCACTTTCGCGTCAACGGCAGTTCCCTGGCTCAGTATTGCACAGGCATCTGGGACACGCGCGACGGCGTGCAAGACTGGCAGGACACAAGCTGCCAGGCGTTTTCTCTGTCACCTGAAGTGGATACCCGCTACAAAGCGTCCATACTGCTCGATAGAGACAACAACCAGATCGTTTATACGCTGGGAGACGAGACTGCCACGGTGACAATTGATACCGCCATTAATCCGCTTCGTCGTTATCGAACATTCCTTCGCAACGACTTACGCGATTCTGCGGCTGGCACATCGATAGTTAATGTGGAATCAATTGGTCTCGGCGCTGTACGGTAACGCGAATGGCGCGTCGTCTGCGGGCATATCTTTGTAGAACCGGGTCAGGGCATTGTCGGTTGAGGTGTATCCCCAATTGATCAACAGGAGTGGCGTGCTTACCGTGCTGAGCCGGGTGCTGATTCCGGCCAGCCGTGCTACCTCACTGGAATCAAACTCCGCTTTCAAATCAAAGCCTGGCGGGCTGTTTTTGGTATAGGTGTCCTGAGTGTTATGGATTTGCCAGTAGGCGCCGCTTTTTTGCATGATCAATCGATTCAATTCCCTGATCCGGAAAATACGAACCTGGGAGTCGATCGTGCCCAGTACCTGCACGGTCTGCATGATCCAGTTAGAGAAAATTCGCTTGCGAGGTTGATAGGCCGCACCGGCGTCGCTTACAAAAACGTGTTTGATTACGTCGCTGTTTATATCTTCGAGGCCTAGATTGTCGTATACGCCGCCATCGGAAAGTATGTATTTGTATCGATAGGATTTATCGTCGTACAGGTCAAGCTCGCCGATATCGTGCTCATCGCTGATTCGTTTAACCGAGCCGGGCTTGAATTGCAGTGTGTTTGGAGAAAGAAAAGGCGGAAATGCACTTGAAGACGCTACTGCCATGGACACGGGTATGTCAGGGTGCGGTACATAGCCGGTGGGATAGTGATAAAAGCAATTGTGTCGAAACTTCGCAAGTTTACCCGTTCGCAGGTTGGTTGAGAGCACAGAGAAAATCGGCGCGCCTGTAGCGGGATCGGGAAAATCCAGAAGCGTCTTGCCGTTAAACAGGTATTTATCGTAGTACCTGGCCACCTGCGCACTGGCCGTGGTGAAAGGCAGCATGCCGATCAGTGCAGCTGAAATATCGATAGTGTGGGTGTTTAACTCCAGCAGCGGATCAGCAATCAATTTTTTGAAGTCACCGCCTTTCATCAACGGTTCCCAGTTCACGGCGAGTTGCGCTGCAGTGATAGAGCCGCCCGACACACTGGAGATGATGTCCATTTGCGCAAGCAGGCCAAGCTCATGCAGTCGCCATAAGGTGCCTATGTGGTAGAGCATCGCTCTGTAGCCGCCGCCGGAAAGTGCCAATCCAAATCTGGCGTGATCGGGCGTGCCGCCACAGCCAGCGGATACATCACCCGTACTCGTGAATTTCATGCTTTTGCATCCCTGTTAGCGACAAGATAGGACCAGTCGTCATATGGACCGGCAGGTTTGGCAATCGCACGACGTTCTCAGGTTGCCGGGAGATTGTCAGGCACATCGTCGGCTGTTATCTTTCCGCCTGCCAGATTGAAACCGGAACACGGTCGCGCTCGTAGCAATGAAAAAGTACAACTCTGATGGCAGTTTTAAAGCAAGCAGCCGAATCATTGATTGACGGCATGATGTGCTGTGTGGCGGATAGTGGTTCGAACCGATATCCGCTGCTTATTTTGGATGATTTGTCATCCAGGTTCGCGCGAACTGTCGAAGGTAGTCTAATCGTATTCACCAGCCGCCGGATCCGTAGTCCGGTTTTTTTTGGCCGATATTTGCATCAAGGATTCCAATATGCAGGTCGGAACGTGGCTGAGGTCGCTCGGATGCGAGCGTTTTGAGAAGCGCTTTGAAGAGCACGAAATTACTGTAGACGTATTGCCGCTGCTTACAGAGGGTGATCTGCGCGAACTCGATATACCGCTAGGCCCTCGCAGGGTACTCCTCAACGCCATCGCGCAACTTGGCAAAGCGTCGGTCGAGCCTGGCGCCAGCCGGGCGTCACGCGATAGCGAATGGGGTGATGTTTCACGGCGCCAGATCTCTGTGCTGTTCTGCGATATTGTCGGCTCGACCGAAATGTCGGTAAAGCTCGACCCTGAGGATATGCACGAGGTCCTCGAGGCGTTCAGGGCCTGTGCGACCACAGAGATCGAACTGCGCGGCGGCTTCATCGCGCAGTATCTGGGTGATGGCGCCCTGGCTTATTTTGGCTATCCGGAGGCCGGGGAGGACGATGCCGAGCGCGCGGTCCGGGCCGGACTTGCCATCGTTCGGCGAGCCCGTCGTCTGGAAACCCATGAACCCCTGCATGCGCGTTGCGGCATAGCAACCGGTGTGGTTGTGGTGGGTGATTTAATCGGCCAGGGTAAGGCCCAGCAGCGCGGTGTGGTGGGGGAGACGCCTAATCTCGCGGCGCGGCTTGAATCTATGGCCGAGCCATCGTCGGTTGTCATCTCCACCGCTACCCACAAGCTGACGGGCGGGCTGTTTCGCTACGGTGAGATTCGCGAGCAGCAGCTCAAAGGCTTTCGTGAGCTCGTTGGCAGCTACGAAGTGCTGGGAGAAAGCGGGGTTGTCAGTCGGTTCGAAGCCTTGCGCACCCGGCACGTGCCCTTGATTGGCCGCGATGAAGAATTGGCCGTGATGCAGGACTGCTGGGCGAAGGCGCGCGCGAATGATGCGCAGGTTCTTACGATCAGTGGCGAGCCCGGCATCGGTAAATCGAGGTTGCTGGCCTCGTTTGGTGAAATCATCGGTAAAGATCATCATGCACTGTTCAAATACTTTTGTTCACCAGAATATTCGGTCAGTCCACTCTACCCGATCCTGACTCAGCTAAAACAGGCTGCCAGTATTCAGGATACCGATACTACCGAGCATATTGCCAGCAAACTCCAGAGCGTTCTTGCGCAAAATGATGGCCAGATGCACCGTGCCGATACCCTCGCGCGTTTGTTGTCGGCAAACAGGCAGGAGCATATGCCTACAACTCGCAAACAAAAAGATCGCGCCTTCGAGGCGCTACTGGGGCAGTTGACCGATCGTGCGCAAAAGGCGCCGGTCGTACTCTGGTTTGAGGATGTCCACTGGATTGACCCAAGCTCGCTTGAATTGCTGCGTATGCTTGCTAATGCCATTGGCGGGCTGCCAATGCTGGTGCTTATCACGTTTCGCCCCGAGTTTGAAAAAGTATGGCGAGAGGAGCGCAAGGCTGATCTGCCGCTGGCAATCGCGGCGCGGGAAACCTCGCTAACACTGCGCCGGCTGGATAGCCAGTCCAATCTCGCATTGGTCGAGGCCGTGGCGAGTGGCGCACAGTTGCCTGCCGAAACACTGGCGCGAATCGCTGGTCGCACCGATGGCGTGCCGTTGTTCATTGAAGAAGTGACGCGAGGTGTGGTGGAGGCGAGCCAGGTGGCGGCAGTTTCATCAGCCCAACATGCGGCCAGTGCTGACGTGCTGCCGGCGACCTTGCAGGACTCACTGACGGCGCGGCTCGATCGACTTGGGGCTGCCGGGGAGACTGCGAAAGCCGCTGCGGTAATCGGACGTGAATTTACTGTGGCCCTTTTATCGAAGATTGTTGACAACAAACCAGCTACATTGAGAAAGAATCTGGCCCGGCTGGTTCAATCGAAAATCGTACTTGCAGAGACGGTGAACGGCGCCAGTATTTACCGCTTTAAACATGCATTGATCCAGGATGCTGCCTACGCGAGCCTGCTGCGTGGCCAGCGCGCCCGGCTGCACGGTCTGGTGGCGGATGCGCTGGAGCAGGGGCAGGATTCAATGCCTGAAATGGCGCCCGAAATTCTGGCTCGTCACTGGGCACGCGCAGGTAATGCCACACGTGCGGTGGGTCGATTTGTCGATGCGGCAGCTCGTGCACTATCGCAGTCAGCATCACGCGAAGCTGGTTCATTGCTCGACGAGGCCAGTGCCTTGCTTGGCCAGATTGAAGATTCGCAGATTAACAAATTGTGTGAAGCGGAAATCCAGTTATTGCATTCACACAGGCTCGTGATTAGCGATTCGTACACCGCACCCGGGATACGGGCAGCACTCGAGCGCGCCGAGCTGCTGGGCAAAGAAATTGAAAACGATCGCATACGGACGGAAGTGCTGACACAACGCTGGTCTTATCTGCTGTTCACCGGTGAACCACAAAAAGCGCATCGCGATGCGCGCATGCTTTTCGATTCTGTCTCACGCGCTAGTGAGCCACCCGATAAAGCGGCAGCGCTCAACGGCTGTATTGCGATGGGCATGGTCGATCAGGCAGTCGGCAGTCTTACCAGTGCACTCGATCATTTCAGGCAGGCGAGGTTGCTAAGTGATCTCATCGGTGACACGCCCTTTGCGATACTCGGCATGAAGCCGGCGTTTATTGTGCGTAGCTGGCAGGCATGGGCATTGTTTCAACTGGGTTATCCGGAACAGGCACTGGCCATGTCACAACAATCGATACGGTTCATGGAGGGGCAGGATGATCCACTTAATCTTTGTGCCGCTATTGCCATGGATTCGGTTCTGCAATTTGCCTGTCGCGATGTCAAAGCGCTTGAGCAGTGTGGCCTGCGCATGGAGGCGCTGGGGAAGCGCTATGGACTGTCGTTTTACATTTCTGTCGCACCCATGTCGATTGGTGGTGCCAGAGTGCTGGGTTACGCTGATGCGGCAGGGCTGGATCAGGTCGCCACGGGGCTGCAGGCGGTTGTTGAACTGGGATTTGTCTACCAGCACGCGATTGTGAGTTGTACCTATCTCGAATCGTTACTGGCGCTGGGACAATCGGCAACCGGACTCGAGCAGGTTGATGCTGCTCTGGCCCTGGTGCAGGGCACGGGCGAACGTGAATTCTATCCGGAGTTGTTGCGCCTGAAAGGTGAGTTTCTGATGCAGCAAAATCGTCGCGACGACGCTGAGGAATGGTTTCACGCAGCCCTCCACGAAGCCCGCGAGCAGCAGGCAAAAATGTGGGAGTTGCGCGCGTCACTCGGCCTGGCAGGAATCTATTGTGCGAATGGAGATCTCACTGCGGCACAGGCGTTGATTCGGCCAGTCTACGAATGGTTCAGTGAAGGTGCTTTTATGCGAGAGATGCGCGAGGCGAGGGCGATACTCGAGGCGTGACGTAATCGTGCACCGCAGGGCATAGCCTGCAGCGTTTTGATTCTCAAAAGCCCGCTGTGATCATTCAGATGCCGGACCCGGCTGCAATCCTCTAAGCCTGTAGTGTCATGTCACTCGCGATCGCACCTGATACTTCTCGGCGCGCCAGATTTCGTTGCTGATAATATCCTGCAGTATGCTGGCGGCACGTTGTATCTCGCGCTCGCCGATATACAGCGGGGTGATACCAAAACGCATGATGTCCGGTGCTCTGAAATCGCCAATTACGCCGTGATCGATCAGCGCCTGCATCGCAGCGTAGCCGTGCTCAAAGCGGAACGACACCTGCGATCCTCGCTCCTGAGGGTCTCGCGGGCTCGCCAGTTGCAGTTGCGGACAGCGGTTTTCTACCTCACGAATAAAAAGCTCCGATAATTCGATCGATCGCTCGCGCAATTGCCCCATATCGATGTTTTTCCACATCTGCAGGGATTCTTCGAGTGCAGTCATTTGCATCACCGGTGGCGTTCCCACTCGCATGCGCTCGATGCCGGTACCGGGGCGATAGTCCAGGTCGAAAGCGAATGGCGCTTCATGGCCAAGCCAACCGGCCAGTGCCGGTTGCACGCTGTCGATAAGATCGGGGCGCACATAGATGAACGCGGGTGCACCCGGGCCACCATTCAGGTATTTATAAGTGCAGCCAACGGCGAATTCAGTTTTGCACGCTTCAAGTTCAACCGGAATCGCGCCGGCGCTATGGGCAAGATCCCAAATGGTTACGGCATCGGCCGCATGTGCAGCATCGGTGACCTGTTGCATGTCGTAGAGTTTGCCGGTGCGATAATCTACCTGAGTGAGCATTACCGCGGCGATTTCGCTGTTGATTGACTCGATAACCTGCGATGGATCAACAACGCGAAGTTCGTATTCCTCACCGAGCATTTTCAACAGGCCGTCTGCCATGTAGAGGTCGGTTGGAAAATTGCCCGTGTCGGACAGTACCACCCGGCGTTGCGGGCGCATGTTGAGTGCGGCAGCGAGTGCCTGGTATACCTTTATCGACAGCGTGTCGCCCATCATCACGCTACCGGCGGGCGCGCCGATTATCGGTGCCAGCATGTCGGCCACTCTGGCGGGCTGTTCCATCCAGTGCGCGTTGTTCCAGCCGGTGATCAGCATCTCACCCCATTCGTCCCTGAGCATCGCGCCGAGCTTTGCCGTCACACCCGACGGCAACGGACCGAGCGAATTGCCATCCAGATAAATGGTTTCATCGGGAATTTCGAATAGTTCCGCTGCGGGTAGTTTCAGCATAGTTGAACAGGCCTTTTTTGAATTTATTGTCTACTGCGAAAATCAGCTTTTAGAGTGCGCCGCGCAAATGCCACAGCTCCGGAAACAATTCAACTTCCAGCATTTTGCGCAGGTATGAAACACCTGATGTACCGCCGCTGCCGCGCTTGAATCCAATCACACGTTCGACTGTGGTGACGTGATTAAAGCGCCAGCGCCGAAAGTAATCTTCAAGATCCACGAGTTTTTCGGCCAGCTCATACTGTGACCAGTAAAGTTCAGGATCTTCATACACGGTGTGCCACAGTGATTCGATGCCGCTGCAAAGCGCGTGTGGCGCCTCGTGATCGGGTGCGGTGATCTCACTTGCCGGCGTCAGCCCGCTGCGTTGCAGACACGCGACCGCCTCGTTATAAAGGCTTGGCTGTTGCAACTCCTGAACCAGTAGCTGATGTACCGCGTCGTTGTGGCGGTGCATTTTTAACATCGCGCGGTTGCGGTTGCCGAGTATGAATTCTATTTGCCGGTACTGGTGCGATTGCAAACCGGATGAGACACCGAGCGTTTCGCGAAAGCGTGTGTATTCGCTGGGTGTCATGGTGCGCAGAACATCCCAGGCATTGTTTAGTTGTTCGAAGATTCGCGACACGCGCGCGAGCATTTTGAATGCCGGTGACAGCTTATCGTTACGAATCGCCAGTCGCGCGGCCGATAACTCGTGAATCGCCAGGCGCATCCAGAGCTCACTGGTCTGGTGCTGAATGATGAAGAGCATTTCATCGTGTGCATCAGACTGTGGCAGCTGCGCATTGAGTATTTTATCAAGCGCCAGGTAGTTGCCATAGGACATATCGCGTTCCAGCGACATCCGGGCGCCATCGTCGGCGGGATCGTAGGGTTGCTTGCTCATTACTTTTTTAACTTTGCGTATCAGCGAAGGCGGGCAACATACCCCGCTACGGATTCATTGCAAGCCGGGGAATGCTGTCTGCCGTTACCAGCGCGGCGGGTGTTTCTTAACTTCTGCTTCGTTTATGTCGGTACCCCAGCCCGGGCGTTTGGATAACACCAGGTGACCATCCTCGATTTGCGGTGGGTGGGTCACCAGGTCATCTTTCCAGGGGACATCGTCAATGTCGATTTCCATGATACGGAAATTCGGCACCGCGGTGCACAAGTGCGCACTCATCATGGTGCACAGATGGCCATAGAAGTTGTGCGGGGCAACGTTCAATTCATTGGCGTCTGCCATGGCAGCGATTTTCCACGATTGCCATATGCCATTCCAGGGCACGTCGATGATTGCCACATCCATCGCCTGGCGCTCGAAAAAGGAGCGAAACTCGCGAATGCCATACAGTGATTCGCACGAGGCGATCGGCATCGGCGCGCGGTTCCTGATCGACGCCAGCGCCTCCGGGTTGAATATATCGAGCTCGAGCCAGAAGAGATCAAAAGGCTCCAGGGCGCGGGCGATCTTTATGTAGCCTTCGGTTTTGAAGTTGAAGTTGAGATCGAGCAGAATATCGACGTCATTTCCCGCGCCTTCGCGCAGTGCAGCCAGCTGGCGAATCAGCGCCTGCAGGATTCGCCGCTCGGCATTGAGTTCGGGTGCCTGCCAGGTGCCGTGGGCGGGGTAAAAACCGGGCATGTGCAGCTCGGGTTCCCGATCGAACAGATAAATGTTGCATTTGAGTGCGGTCAATCCGGAGGCGGCCACTTCAGCACCGAGTTCCACGACGTCGTCCAGACTTTTCAACTGCTTCTTGCCCAGGTGGCGCGCGTTGTCTGCGCTCATGCGATAGGTCCCGCAGTGCGACCAATAGAGGCGCAGTCGCTCGCGCATCGCACCGCCGAGCAAGTCATAGACCGGCACGCCCAGCACCTTGCCTTTGATATCCAGCAGGGCATTTTCGATAGCGGCTATCGCCTGCGCATTAATGCCATTGGGTGCCTGGCGGGTTACGGCGTACAGCCGCGCGTAAATCGGCTCGTGATTTAGCGGGTTTTGCCCGATGACGTACGGGCTGAGCTGATTGATGACCTCGGCGACGCCTTTGCTGCCGTAAGACTGATTGTATTCGCTGTAGCCGACGACGCCATCGCTGGTGGAAATCTTCAGAAAGGAAAACACACGCCAGCCGGCGTCGCAGTGCAACGACTCGATCTTGTCTATCTTCATAATCAATGTCGCCTGTGAGCCGAATGAGTCGGATACTGTATCAAAGTTTGCCAAAACCGGGGTTCACCAGCGCTCGGTGTTATCGACCTGGCGATCGGCAATGCGCGCCGGGAATTGTGGGCAGCATCGGCCGGTGTTTTGTCGTTTGCTCGCACATCGGCATACTATGCCAAAATTGTATGGTTGCTAAGTCGTTGACACGAATAGCGAACTTTGGTTTTATAGGCACAAGCAGTTTGAATTTTCTTCATCGATGATGGAGGAGGAAAACCCTTTCGGGCTGGTTCCGGGGCCAGTGCAGCAAGTATGGGCTGCAGGCAAAGATGCGCACCCCGCTATGCAAAATTGTTATCGCTTCGTTGCCACTGGTGCATACCGCGAGCGTTCGATTCAGGCGAAACCGCGGCTCTTGCGGTGTCAGCAGTGGCTTTGCGGCTTCAGCCACCCACAACGCTCCCTCTATACCGAAAAGCCCGGCAGACACCTTCGTTGCGTTGCCAATGCTTGCTTCGCTGCTCGGGTTTTCACGCTAAACTACACTGCAAATCCGCCCGGAGACAACACCCATGTTACCTGCCAGCATTCCGATTCCACTTCCCGAAGGCCTTGCGGTTCCGTTGCCAAAGTTCGTGCGGGTCCGACAAACCTTCGATGGCTCGGAGGTAACCGATGTGGCGGGTGCGGTGGCCGCCGAGTTCGCGAAGTTCTCGCACATCGACCTGCGCGACAAGCGGGTAGCAGTGACGGTAGGCAGCCGGGGCATCCGCAGCCAGAAGCCGGTTGTGGTGGCGGTGGTGGAAGGGCTCAAAGCGGCGGGCGCCAAACCGTTCATCGTGCCGGCCATGGGTAGTCACGGCGGAGGCACGGCCGAGGGGCAGCAGAAGATTGTTGAAGAATACGGTATGGGCGGTGATGAGCTCGGCGTGCCGCTGTTGTCTTCAATGGAAGTGGTAGAGCTCGCTCGCGTCGCCGATGATCTGGCCGTTTACTGTGATAAAAACGCCTATGAGGCCGATTACATCGTGCCTTTGAACCGGGTGAAGCCGCACACCAGCTTTCGCGGCAAGAACGAAAGCGGGCTTGCCAAAATGATCGCGATTGGTCTGGGCAAGCATACCGGCGCGGTCGAGATGCATCGCCGTGGCATGGAGCGTTTCGGCGAGTTGCTGCCGATTGTCACCGAGGCCTTCATCGAAAAAACCAATGTGCTGTTTGGTGTGGCAATCATTGAAAACGGCTATGAGAAACTCAAACACGTGGAGTTCGTGGCACCCGAAAATATCGTGGTGCGCGATCAGGAATTGCTTGAGATCGCCAAAGCCAGCATCCCCAGGATTCACCTGAGCGAAATGGACGTACTGATCGTGGACCAGATTGGCAAAGACATATCCGGTGCCGGCATGGATCCTAATGTCACCGGCCGCAACAACTGTCGCATGAATGATTTTGATGGCCCCGAGATTCGCCAGATCGTCGTGAGTGACCTCACTGACAATACCAAGGGCAACGGCACGGGTGTGGGGGTTGCCAACGTCACCACGCAGCGCCTGGTCGGTAAGATGAACTGGAGCAAGAGTTACGTCAACGTCGTCACCGCCGGTGTGCCTCAGGGGGCCGGTTTGCCGCTGGTTGCCAACAATGATGAAGAGGCGCTCTACATCGCGATGCGCGGATGCCCGATGATTTCTGCTGAGAACGGTCGCATCGTGAGAATTGAAAACACGCTCGATTTAAGCGAGATCTGGGTCAGTACCGGTTTGATCGAGCAGGTAAACGCAAACCCGGATATGGAGGTGATCTCCGAGCCCTTCGAGGTCACCTTCGATGCCGATGGTGCGATGGCCGCGTTTCACTAGCTGCGCGATGAATCGACTGCTTCGCACCGGTCGGGGGCGCGGCAGTTAAATACGCACAACCGGGCGTGCAATGGGCAAAAAAAAGTCGGCGGCTTTAACGACAGAGGCGTTAACCGCGCACGATGATGATTTGATCATCACAGCAATAACCGCCAGAGCGGTTGTCGTGCCAATAAATCTGCCGCTGCAAACGGCAGTAGGTGCGATTGAAGATGTCGGCCTTGTGTTGATCGATGTGGCGACCAACCAGGGATTCACCGGCCGCAGTTATCTGTTCAGCGTGGGCAACCACAATCTCAAACCGTTGGTGGCACTGGTCGAGGCCATGGCTGGCATGATAAGCGGTGATGTGGTCGCGCCATTGCTAATAGAGCGCAAGCTGCGCAGCCGGTATGCGCTGCTCGGTGTTCACAATCTGGTGCTGTTCGCGATTTCCGGAATCGATATGGCCCTTTGGGATGCCTGGTCGCAGTCGCTGGGCAAGCCTCTGGTCAGCGTGCTGGGCGGTCGACCCGGCTCACTTCGCGCCTACAATTCCCGCGGCCTTGGCATCATGCCGCAGCAAGAGCTCGCGTCTGAAGCGGCAATGCTGGTCGACGAAGGCTTTGACGCTGTGAAAATTCGCCTTGGCCGTGCAACGCTTGCTGAAGATCTTGCGGCAATACGCGCGGTGCGCAAATCGATAGGGGCCAATGTCACACTGATGAGCGATTTCAATCAGGGGCTCACCGTAAACGAAGCGATCCTGCGTGGCAGAGCACTGGATGATGAAGGTTTGTACTGGATAGAGGAGCCGACTCGTGCCGACGACTTTGCAGGCAATGCGAAGATTTCCGCCGCAGTCGATACGCCGATATCGCTGGGCGAGAATTTTATGGGGCCAGAGCAAATGGCGCAGGCGCTCGATGCTGATTGCTGTGACTTCGTGATGCCCGACGTTCAGCGCATATCGGGTGTGAGTGGCTGGATGCGCGCCGCCGCACTGGCCGAAGCGGCCAGCCTGGATATGTCTTCCCACCTGTTCCCCGAGTACAGTTGTCATCTGCTCGCCGTGACGCCAACCCGGCACTGGCTGGAATATGTCGATTGGGCCAATCCGGTACTGCTGGAGCCACTGCAGGTTCACGACAGCAAAATATCAATACCGGATGTGCCGGGCGTGGGTATACAGTGGGATGAAAATGCCGTCAGCCGTTATTTGCACACCTGATAAAGCGTTTGAATAGCCGGGCGGTCGGGCGTGGTTGTTCAGGTAACACCTCTACATGGACATCCTGGAACAGCTTATGACACGTACGTTTTTGCAGGCGGTAGCCGCCGTTTTCGGCATATTCGGCCTCATTTATCTGGTTGATCCAGGCTGGCTGTCGCAGGCTGCCGGCTTGCAGGCGAATGCGTCCGGCACTGCCGACATACGCGCGACCTATGGCGGATTTCAGATCGGCTTCTGCCTGTTCCTGATATGGGTGATGTTGTCCGAGCAACGCGTTGCAGGCCTTGTCGCCTGCGCGCTTGTTAGCGGTAGTGTCGCGTTCGGGCGGGTGATTGGCGTGGCGGTGGATGGTGGCGCGTCTGCGTTTAACATCGTCGGTATCTTTGTTGAGATAACGATCCTGCTACTGTCTGTGTGGTTGTACCGTCGAGAGATCAACCAGGCATCCTGATTCTCACCGGTCAGTCTGTTGTGCTGGCCGGGATCTCGTTGCATCTGCCGCGATTCTCAAGTGCTACCCATTCACTGCGCCACGTCGGAGCAGGGTAGTCGTCGGGCCAGAACTCGGTTTGCCTGCGAATTAAATTGTCTTCTACCGTATGAAAGGTGATCGCGCGTGCGGCGACTGTTCCATCGCTAACCGATACATCGGTCACCACCTGCACGCCTTCGGCCACGATTGAATTGAGTGTAAACGTCCATTTGCCCTGGGCCGGGTAGTGGCTGTTGAGCATGGCAAAATTTGATCGCCCCGTGACAACCTCGGATGATTGCGGTGCGTAATTTTCAAAATCATCTGTTAGCCACTGACTTGCGTGTTCAAAGTCGTTCGATTGCATCGCCTGCCAGAATGCCCTAACTACTTCTTTTGCGGTCAACGGGGTAATCCTCACTCAGCAAGCGTTATTGTTGCAGTTCCAGTTTAGGGCGCGCCTCGTTGTGTGGCAAGTGTGTGTGCGCATTGGTATTGCTCGTGCGACGACGATAAAATTACCTCGCTTCGACGCGAGTCCTTCGATTGATTTTTAACAGCGTTAACAGGGCTGAAAACGGCCCGGGGATGCAGGCATGATAAAGGTATGGGGCAGAAAAACATCATCGAATGTGCAGGTGGTGTTGTGGTGCCTGGCCGAACTTGGGCTCGAATTTGATCGGGTTGATGCGGGAATTCACTATGGAGTTGTGAATACCCCTGAGTACCTGGCGATGAACCCCAATGCGACAGTGCCCACTATCATTGATGGCGACAACCCGCCTATGTGGGAGAGTGCAGCCATTAATCGCTACCTCGCACGGCAATACGCCAGCGCACCTTTCTGGCCGGCCGATCCGGTGGAACAGGCGCATGTGGATCAATGGGCAGAGTGGGCGAAACTAAATTTCGGATTGAATTTCTCGGTGCCGGTATTCTGGAAAGTGGTGCGTACCGCTAAATCGAAGCAGGATCCTGAAGCGATTGCCAGCGCTGTGGTTAAACTGAACGGGATAGCGCAAATCGCCGATCGGCAACTGGCCAGCCATCAGTACCTCACCGGCAATAACTTCACCGTCGCCGACGTCATGTTTGGTCACTTGCTATATCGCTACTACACGATCGATATCGAGCGGACGGGTTTGCCCAATATCGCCCGCTACTATGAAGACCTGCAGACGCGACCAGCCTATCGCGAACACGTGATGGTCAACTATGACGAGCTTCGTGCCGGGGATTGAATGTTCAGCTCACGCGACGTTGGCTTTTACCAGCGTCGCGTAGAGTGCGCGAATCTGGTGTGTCACCGGCCCGGCAGTGCCGCTGCCGATCTGTTTGCCATCGATCGATTCAACCGGAGTTTGCGCACCGAACGTACCAGTGAGAAATGCCTCGTCTGCACCGTAGGCTTCATAGAGTGAATAGTTCTTTTCGAACACCGGGATATCGTTCTCGCGGCAAAGGTCGATGACCTTCTGGCGCGTAACGCCAGCCATGCAGTAGTCACCGCTGGATGTCCATACCTGACCTTTGCGCACTATGAAAAAATTGCACGCATTGGTGGTATTTACAAATCCGTTGGGATCGAGCATCAATGCTTCATCGGCGCCAGCGGCTTCAGCCTGCAGGCAGGCGATGACACAGTTGAGTTTCGAGTGTGAGTTGAACTTGGCATCCTGCGAATGGGGCAGGCCACGTACCTGCGGTACGCTCGCCAGCCGAATGCCACGCCCGGCCAGGCGGTTCACCGGTTTGGAATGTTCCATGATAATGACAATCGTCGGGCCGCTGCGCGACAGGCCCGGATGCTGAAACGGTTTGGCCTTGCGGCCGCGCGTCACCATCAAGCGGCAGTGCACATCGGTGGTCATGTTGTTGGCGTCGGCAGTTTGTTGCAGCGCTTGCGCGATGCCTTCGCGGGTCAGGCCAATATCCAGTGACACCGCTTTGCAGCTGTCGAACAGGCGATCCATGTGCTCATCGAAGAAAGCCCATTTACCATCGTACAGACGCATGCCTTCCCACATGCCATCACCGAGCATGAAACCGGAGTCATAGACCGATACTTTTGCTTCATCGCGGTGAACGATTTCGCCGTTGACGTAGATTTTTATATCCTGATTGCGGATATCTTCGTCGGCATCATGGGTGGTAACGGTATCCTGTTCCGAAGTGCTCAAGGGTCTGCCAATCGGGGTCGCTGAAGGTGGTGGGAGTCTCAGCGATTGCCCGGTGAATGTCAATTTCGGCCGGCGAACTGTGTGATGAAAGGGCGGGCCGCCATGGCTACTGTGGCTAAGCGATCTGCGCGTAGTCTGTTAATTTGCGACTCTGCTTTTATTGAGAATGAGATCCTGCCAGGTGTTGGCTCGAGATTTTAGTTCGACTGACTTTTTGGGCAAACGCAGCTGCTCCTGTAATGCATCAGAACCGGCTCTTCTCATCTGCCTGATTTCGCGATCCAGTTTCGTCGCCATCTCTTCCATCGAGCGCATTTCCGTAAACGTCACCTCAGCGTGTGCGCCTGTCTCGCTAACCGGCGCCCCGGGCGCAGCACTCGCCGTCGTTTCGGCTTTGGCCACAGCTTCACGGTTTGCGGTATCGTTGTCGGCACTTTGTGGTGTCGAAATCGATGCACTTTCGGTGCTCCGGGCGTTGGGTAAGTCTGCTGCTGCAGGCGTATTTATCCCGATCCGGGTATTGTATTCAACCGGGTTTAGCAGTGTTTGTGCTGCCATTAGTGGTATCGCAGCGCGATGCGCGGATATGCGTTCAAGTTTTGCTTTTTCATCACTCGGCAGTGCGCTGCTGGCGAGCATGATCTGTCGTAGTGGCAGGGCCTGTAATTCCTGATCGGCAATTTGCAGAAGTTGTTGCAGGTAGGTCGCCTGCATCGCATCGGAGTGGCGGATGTCATCGAAGCGATCCACCGAATTGCGGTAATGGTCACTCGCACGCTCCACTTCGCGGCGCCAGTTGAGTGTTTCGATCAGAAACATATTGGTCACTATCGCCTTGTCGCGCGGGCCCAGTGCAAATGCCGTCATCACGGCGGAATTTTCCTGTTCGATTTTGCTGCAGGTAAACTTGAAATGCATGATGTCCGCGGCGTTTGCAACCGGGTCTATCGAAGGGGTCAGTGTTGCGACGGCCGCACTTAGTTGCTGGCCGGTGAGTGATGTACGAACCGGCGTGGTATAAATTTCGTCGGCTTGAAACAGACTGGCGGCGAGTGAATCGTTGTGCTCAAACGTCAGCAGATCCTCGAGCTCTGATTGAAATCTCGCGACGTTACGCAGCGAGTTCGTGTAGCTGGCGTTGCTCAGGCCGTTGATCGGTAGCGAAAGAAATGATGCGCCGCTGCCTTGCCCGTGGCGTTTGGGTTTTGCCCCGGAATCAATCTCAACGATAATGACACCGCGGCCTCGAATTCGATTGAGCAGCACTGCCTCGCGGCCCTCCGGGTTGCGTTTGGCGTGTACATCGAGTGATTTAAATACCGCGTGCAGTGAGTCGATACCGGTATTGTCAACCACACCGCCATCCATCAGGCGCAGCTTGCGAAATTTCGCACTGTCGTCGGCCGGCACCAGGGCCGGCTGGCTGCTATCGGATAATTCAATGACGTTAAAACCGAAGGGGAAATTGGATGATACTCTGACCGCGCGGGCCAGGGACAGGTCGATGGGACGAGTGCTGAAATCACTCAGCGCGACAGGCATGAATTCACTGGATGTGTTCTCCAGTCCGAGCTTTGATTGTCCGATTGCGCCGGGCAGGAATCCTGCGTTCAGTGGCGGAAAACCGGCTACAACGCGTTGGCCGGTATCGGCATCGCTCGCGTTGAGCAACAACAACGGTTGATCTGCGTTTGCCTGTTCACTGTACTGGCTGATGTTGCGCCAGTTAAATTGATGATTCCAGAAGTGATAAAGGCCATCGCCGCGGCTGGCTGATGGCGATACGAAACCACGTAAAACAGGCGCCATGAAATCCATCGACATTTCGTCGGCGAGGCGGCTGGAAAAAGCAGCGTTGACCAAACTCTGTACGTCGGCGTGCTGTGTCGCAGCAGATGGCTCGCCAATTGAATCCATTGCGGCAAGCAGGTTTTTCATATCGCAATCGGCCTGGCGCACAACTGCCGTCAGTTGATCAGCATGGGTAACTTTACTTTCGCAACCTCCTGCGTTGTTGTAGGCCTGCGCCTCGTTGCGCATGTTGAGCAGGCTTGCGCCGGCCTCGTGAATTAGCTCGCTTTGCGTCGTGTATTTCAGATTGTCGACGGTGGCGGCCGGGTTGTAGTCGCCAAAGGCAAAGCGCGCGCTCGCAAGGCTACCGCCCGAGACACTGCTGATGATCGCGATATGATCAGCCCAGGTGCCTGGGGGGCTTCTTGGGGTGCTGCCAGGCTGTGACGTGGGCGCGATCTCGGGCAGGTCGGGAAAGGGTTCTCGCGCCATCATCTGTAATATCAGTGAGGTAAACAATGCCGCCCGCGATCCACCGCCGCTGGCCGCCACCAGCACCAGTGGTCCTGGTGGTATGTTGTCAATTCGCTTATCGAGCGCATCGAGCCAGTCGCTTGTATGACCCTCGTCTGTCGCGGTTTTATCGCTTTCTGCGCTCGCGGTCGGTGAAACAGGTGGTGGATCATTTATGGTGCTCGAGCCGCTGGTCAGAAAGAGGACCAGCATGATCGGCAGAATCAACCAGCGTGCCGGCAGGATCGAGTGGGTTTGAATCAGATCGGCCAGCGCGGCAAAGGCCACACAGTACATCGCAAAGTGGATAACCGAACTGATGGTATACAGTCGGTAGGAGGCCATCGGCCACTCGCCTGCGGCGCTGGCCCAGAATAGCTCTACCAAAAACCCCAGAATCGCAATCCAGCTCAGTACGCGGCCGATGCTGGGCCAGATGGCGTGAAAGCCCCGCAGTGTCTGATCCGGCTGTTTTTGCGTTTGGCGATAGCCCACCACCATCCAGATGGCCGCGGCAATCAGCCACACTCCCGCCATTTGCGCAAAGCCGCCGAATAGCAGATACGGCCATGTGCTCGAGGCAAGGCTGTAATTTGTCAGCAGCCAGATGCCGACCAGTGCCAGCAGCAGGCAAAAGAGGTAAAAAAAGTGCTGTGCCAGGTGTTGTATCAGTTTGCGATTGACATAGCCCAGCCAGCCATTGATAAACCCGGCTGGCACCAGCAGCCAGCCAATGCGAAGTTCCGGTTTGACAAATTTAATTGCGCTGGTGATGTACAGGTAGGCCAGCAGAGTCAGCAGCGACAGATACGCTACACCCGACCCGCCCACCACGCTGCGTGGCTTCCAGACGTGGTACACCTGCGGTACGCCGCGCAGCACCCAGGCTGCGAACAACAGGGCGATAATCAAGAAGAAATGCTCGCTAACAAATCGCGCAAACGATGTTGCTTTTCGTTGCATGGCATTGCCCGGGCGATCGGGTTCGGTATCCATTGCCGCATCTGCTCCTGTGTCTGGTATCGTCCGTGAGTACCGCAAATCGCGCCTGACCACAATGGCGTGTGAGGTAGTGTAGACCCCGGAATCGCTCACTACCTGCGGATTTTTACCATCGGGGCCAAAACTGAAACCTCGCGTGCGGGCAGGCAACTGCGGAAAAAACCATGAGTCGGAAAATGCAGCAGTTTGAAGGGCCACTGTCGGCCGATGACATCGAGGCGCTGGCCAGCGGTGCATGGATTCTCGGTACTGGCGGCGGTGGTGATCCCTACCATAAGCTGCTCAACCTGAGGCTATTGTACCAACAGGGGCATCGTGTATCGCTGATTGATCCGATGGCACTCGCCGACGATGCACTGGTTGCAATGGTGTCCACGATGGGCGCGCCGATCGTGGGCCAGGAACGCCTCACCGACCCTGCCTTTTCGTTGCGCCCGTTGCGGATGATGGAGTCGTATCTGGGGCGCAAATTCGATGCGGTGATGGCGCTTGAAATCGGTGGTGGCAACGGCTTGCAGCCTATGCTGGTGGCGGCACTTAGCGGCTTGCCGGTAGTGGATGCCGACACCATGGGCAGGGCCTACCCGGAGGCGCAAATGACCTCGGTTGCGGTGGCGCAATTACAGTGTTATCCATTCGCAATGGCAGATATTCGCGACAACGAAGTCATCATTCCAAAGGCCGCATCGTGGCACTGGCTCGAGCGGATCAGCCGCAAAGTGTGTACCGAGTTTGGCTCAACCGCGGCAACCTGCAAAGCGCCGCGCACCGGCGCCGAGATAAAACAGCATGCCATTCACTACACCTGTTCACAGGCCATTCGGCTTGGCCGGGCGATTGCGCTGGCGGCGAAAGAGCACACTGACCCCATAACTGCAGTGCTTTCATCGGCCGGAGGAAAGTTGCTGTTCAACGGCAAAGTGGTTGATGTGCAGCGACGCACCACCGAGGGCTTTCTGCGCGGCACAGCGACTATTGAGGGATTCGATCGCAACACCGGGCAATCTCTGACCGTCCATTTTCAAAATGAATTTTCGGTTGCGCTGATTGATCGGCAAGCGGTTGCAATGACGCCGGATTTAATCTGCGTGCTCGACAGCATCTCGGGCGAGGGTATTGGTACCGAGGTATTGAGGTTCGGTCAGCGCGTCTCGGTGTTGGCGTTGCCGGCGCCGGAAGTATTTTTAAGCGAGGCGGGCCTGGCGGCGGTGGGGCCGCGCGCGTTCGGATTCGATTTCGACTATGTGCCGGTGTTTGACAGGGAATTAAAATGAAACGCATTGGTATCGATGTGGGCGGCACGAACACCGATGCGGTGTTGATGGATGGCAACAACGTCGTGGCGTCGGTGAAAACGTTTACCACCCGCGATGTAACCAGTGGTATTGAAAGTGCGTTGTCGCAATTACTCGCCACGGCAGGGGAGGCGGGTCGTGACGTGCGCGCGGTCATGATTGGAACCACGCATTACACCAATGCCGTGGTTGAACGTAAAAATCTGAAGCGCGCTGCTGCGATTCGGGTTAGCCTTCCGGCCTCTGGCAGCCTGCCCCCTTTTTGTGACTGGCCGGGCGATCTCGCCGCAATCGTTAATGGTGGCGTTTACAGGGTGCGAGGTGGCCACGAGTACGATGGTCGCGAGATAGTGCCGATGGACGAAATCGCCATCGCCCGTGCCGCGCGTGATATTCGCCGTGCGAACGTCAATGCAATTGCCATCAGCGCGGTGTTTTCACCGCTAACCAGCAGTTGTGAAACGCGCGCGGCTGACATTGTTCGCAACGAGCATCCTGATGCTCAAATTACGCTGTCATCCACGCTGGGCAGAATCGGTTTGCTGGAACGCGAAAATGTCGCCTTGCTGAATGCGGCATTGATTGAGCTTGCCGATGACATCACGCAATCGATTGCATCAGCGGTATCTGCTTCCGGCCTCAGTGCCGAACTCTACATGACCCAGAACGATGGTACCGTCGCGCGCGCCGAGGTCGCGCGTGTTTGTCCGGTTAATTCGTTTGCTTCGGGGCCGGTTAATTCCATGCGCGGCGCGGCGTTGCTCGGTGGTGTGGCAGATGCGATGGTCTGCGATGTGGGTGGTACGACTACCGATGTTGGTTGTCTGCTGAACGGGTTTCCGCGTCAGGCCAACAACGTGGTGGAGATTGGCGGGGTGCGAACTTTGTTTCGTATCCCGGATGTCCTGTCTATCGGTATCGGGGGTGGCACCATTATTTCGACGGATCGCGGGATTGTCATCGGCCCGCAGAGTGTCGGTTATCGCCTGGCGCAGCGAGCCCGGGTGTTTGGTGGTGACACACTCACCTGCACCGATATTGCCGTTGCTGCAGGCCTGGCTGATATCGGCGACAAATCCCGTGTTCGGCAATTGCCGGCCGCTACGGTAGATCAGGCGCTGCAATTGATTCACAGTCGCATAGCCGAGACTGTTGATCGCATGAAAAGCAGTGCGGCAGCCGTGCCGCTGCTGGCGGTTGGTGGTGGCGCGATGCTGGTGCCAGACGACATTGCCGGTATTAGTCGGGTGTTGCATGTGCAGCACGATGGCGTTGCCAACGCGGTAGGTGCTGCGATCGCACAGATTTCCGGCGAGACCGATCGAATCTATCGGAATGTGAGTCGCGAACAGGCAATTGCCGATGCGCGCGAACAGGCGATCAAACGCGCAGTGGATGCGGGCGCCGATGCAAAATCGATCGACGTCGTTGATATAGAGGATTTTCCGTTGAGCTATCTGCCCGGACAGGCCATCCGGGTCAGAGTGCGTGTAACAGGTGAGGCGACGCTGACTCGCTAGCGGGCCGCTTTATAAAACGGTGACAGGTTAGCTTTCCCTGGTGTCAGTGTCGAGTGCCGGGTCGAAGGTACGGTCGCGCGTCAGTGCAGCGAGACTTCCGCTCTTCCTTTTTTCGGTGTTCTCATTGCCTGTTCGCTTGGCGCTGATACTTTTCTCGAATACATCGAATTCATCGGCGGGATTGAAGACGGGATCGGGTGCCGGTTTGTCCTCGATACTCGCGACGGCATCCAGTGTGGCGGGCTCGTTGGCTGATTCGCTAGCCGGACCACCTGCTGCCTGCTGTGTTTCGGAGCCTGGTAATTCCTCCCGAAACGCGTGTGATTCGGTGTTGATATGCGTCGCCATGTCGTCATAGTCCGCTTCCGGGGCGGTGGTGGCCGCTGTAGGCGGATTTACCATCGTGGCGGCATCATGCGCGGTGATATTTTCCGACCAGGCCGCTGGTTGAGGCGTTGGTGTAGTGTCGTCCGCTGGCCCGCTCTTGACCAGTGTGGTTTCCCCTTCTTTGCGAATATCCGAATAGGCTGCCTGTCTTTCGGCCTCTGATTGCGCGTGGCTTGAGGGGCCACCGCCGTTACGCCTGCGAGTGAAAAGCCAGCCTCCCAGGCCTGCCAGTACGGCCAGCATGGCCGCTGCTATTGCCATCCAGGTCAGGCCACTACTTTCGCTTTCAACCGGTACGGCAGTGATCGAGATGGTGGGCTGAGTGCTCGTTGCTGGCTCGGCAGCCGCTTGCTGCTCGGCTGCCTCTGCACGGGCTTGCTCTGCGGCCTGCTGCTCGGCGGCCTCTGCACGAGCTTCTGCGGCCTGCTGTTCGGCCAGTTGCGCTACGCGGGCTTGCGCCGCAGCTTGCTCTGCGGCCTGCTGATCCGCTAATTGCTTTGCGCGGGCTTGTTCTGCGGCCTGTTGTTCTGCCGCGAGTCTTGCGGCGTTTTCCTGCTCTGCCGTTGCTTGCTGGTTGGCAGTGCTGCTGTTGTCAGCCAGCACCGCGGTGCTTGTGTCGGCGGCTGTGTCGGCGGCCGGGGCGAACAACAGTTGCGCAAGACTCTCGGTGCCGATTTCGCTCATGTTGACGTGCTGGTTGGTTTCCGAGGCCTGACTCAATGCAGCGACGAGCGAATCCGGCAGCGGCGTCGGGGAGGCGAACAGCAGGCGCATTCCAGCGCTCGCGGCATCTGGCATGATGATGCTTTGCGCCCACTGCTGATAGCGTTCGGTCCGAGTGGGGTCTGACGGGGAAATTTTGCCGGTGGTGAAGACCAGCAGCGTGCTGGGTGCGCCGGTTTCATGGCCCAGTGCAACGGCGCGCTCCAGGCCTGAGGAGTAGCTGCTGAATTCTGCGCGGCTGAAGTCGCTGGCAATGGCCTCGAATTCCACAGCGAAAGCGGCACCGCTGGACGGGCCGATCAGGTGGTGGACGATTTCATCTGCGCCGACCAAAGCCAGTCGATGATCGGTTGGCGCCTGGGCTGCCAGCGCACGAGTGATATCGCTGGCCTGTGTCAGTGCCTCTGCCGGCATACCCAGATCGAGTACAACAATGGTGTGGCGCTCCGTCTGGGCAGCAAGCTGGCTGCTGGCCAGCAGTAAAACCACGCCCCACGCAAAGCCTGGCAAACTTTTGAGAGAGAAATCCATCACGTTACTCCATTTGACGAAGCGCATTATCCGTGTGCCGTTAAGTGATCGGTTGAAGCCCTGACGAGGGGTTTCGCGAGGACAGACGCAGCGATCGGGTAAGAATCTCGCCATGCTAGCAAAGTTGTTGTTGCGCGTCTGTGGCGGGTCTCTTAATCCAGCGCAACTCTGACCAGGTTGCGCAGTCTTTTCGAGTTCGCACGACCGAATTCGCCCGTCTGAGACACGCGCCAGATTTCAGTGGCCGAATGTGCATCGCTGGCGTGGCGACTGCTATAGATATTAGCGTGGTCCGCGCGGAAATGTTACGCGCTTTAAGTGACTGTTCAGCGGTATCTCCGGAAACTGCGCTGCTAACGATGGTTATCTTTTCGCCAGGAAGGGCAGATCGTGTGCGTGCAGCGCCCGAATCAACGACTCCAATGTGAAGCACTACGCCCCGAACTTTCTGATTTTGATGCTGCTGTTTCTGCATCCTGCGGCCGTCACGCCACAGGATGAGCGAACGGTCTCGGTAATTATTCGAGGTGTCGAAGGTCAGCTGCTGCGCAATGTGCAGGGCACGGTCGATATCTGGCAGCTCAATGGCCAGGCGGCACCCAGCGAGGCGCAGCTGCGCTATCTGCACGACCTCGCCAGCGAGCAGATCAAATCTTCGCTCACCCCGTTTGGTTATTATCGTGTCGAGGCAAAATCGAGGCTTTCGGATCTGGGGCGAGCCTGGCAGGCGGTCTACGATATTACGCCGGGTGCGCAGATTCCGATCCGCGAAGTCGATATCCGCACAGTCGTCGATGGCGCGGCCGACAACGGGCAAGCGCTGGGTCAGTTCGCACAAGCGGCTGCAGAAGCTGACATCGTCGAGGGGCAGGCGTTAAATCAGCAGGCCTACGATAGCCTGAAGCAAGACTGGCAAACACTCGCAGCCAGGCTGGGCTATTTTGACGCGAAATTTACCAAAAGCCAGATTCGCATTGATCTGCGGGCCTATGAAGCGCGTATATTCCTGAATTACGCGCTCGGTGATCGCTATCGTTTTGGCGAGCTGAAATTTATCCAGGAGCAGCCCTGGATAAAGCAGGATCTGCTCGATCGCTACAATGATATCAGCGAGGGCGAACTCTACGACGCCGCGGTGTTGCAACAGCTGCAATCGGGACTGGCATCGTCCGAATATTACGAGGATATTCTCATTCGCGCAGCGCCGGACACAGCGATCGACAAAACGATACCAATCGATGTGAATCTGACTCCGAAAAACCCGCGCCGCTATGTATTCGGCGTGGGCTACGGCACAGACACCGGCGCCAGAGTGAAATGGGGACTGACTGGCCGGCGAATCAACGACCGGGGCCACCGGATTGTCAGCGAAGCGCAGATATCCGAGATCGGATCCGGAATCGCCGGCGAATACACCATGCCAACAGGTGACCCGCGCACTGATCAGTATCGCCTGCGCGCTTCATTTGAACGTGAAGATTCCGACGCCAGAAACTTCAAGAAAACCCTGTTGGGGGGCAGTTACCGCTTTCGCGACGGGCTGTGGTTCAAGACCTATTCGCTCGATTTCCAGTTCGAGGAATTCGAACTGGAAGAACAGACGCCGACCACGCGGCTGTTGGTTCCGGGTGTTGAGTGGACCCGCACCTACCCGGCCGAGCTGGATAAACGCATCAACGTGCGCGACGGCAACTGGATCCGTTTGCGCCTGCGTGGCGGCAGCGAATCGCTGTTGTCGGATACCACTTTCGCGCAGGCATCAGTGGCCGGAAAATGGATTGAAACCATGCGTGGAGATCACCGGTTTATTGTTCGAGGCGCGGTCGGGGCCACCTGGGCGGATGATTTCACCAGGGTGCCGTCATCACTGCGCTTTTATACCGGTGGCGATCGATCCGTCAGAGGTTATAACTTCGAAGTCATCGGGCCGCTGGGTGATGATAGCGAAGTGGCAGGTGGACAGCACCTGCTGGAAGGCAGTCTTGAGTACGAGGTGCCGTTCAAAACGCGCTGGAGTGTGGCAGGCTTTATCGACAGTGGCGATGCGTTTGACGACAGCCCGAATTTGCGTACCGGCATTGGTCTGGGGTTGCGATGGCAATCGCCCGTCGGACCGGTGCGGTTTGATCTTGCGCGCAGTCTCGATGAGCCGGGGCGTGGCAATGTCCGCTTGCATCTCTCGGTAGGGCCCGACCTGTGAGGCGGCATCCATGCAGCCGCGGGCCGGGCCGATGACCTGGGCGCGACGCGTCGGTCTGGCGTTCCTGCTGTTGCTGTTGGCGCTGATTGCATTGCTGTGGTTTGCCGTTGCTACGCAATCCGGCACGGCACGCGTACTCGATTTGGCGCAGTCACAGACTGGCGGCGAACTGAGCTGGCAAAAGGCCAGTGGCAGCCTGGTCGGTCCTTTGAAGTTCGAGCAACTATCCTTGCAGCCTGCCAGTGGTCAGCGTGTAGAAATCGGTTCTGCCGAGCTCGAATGGCAACCGCGCTCGCTGCTCGAAAAGAAAATACAGCTCGATAGCCTGAAACTGGACGGGGTAGAAATTCACCTGCCGGATGCAGACCCTGATGCCGCGCCGCCGGCAGCAAAAACAAAGCTGCAGTTGAGCGACTTCGAATTGCCATTTGCCGCTGACGTGCGGCAGTTGCTGGTAACGAACCTCACACTCTATCCTGCGGGCGCTGCCGAGCCTGTGAAAATCGATCGCATTGCGCTGAGCGCCGACGGCGAGGCCGATCGAATTCGCCTTGCCGATCTGCAGATTGAAATGCCGCAGGGCCGTGCCAGCATGCAGGGCGAAATGCTCTCCAGTGGCGACTGGCCCACGGATCTGACCATCGACTGGCAATTCCATGATGCAAAGCTCGGGCGCTTGCAAGGCGAGGGCCGAGTGAGTGGTGGCGTTAAATCCGAGTTAGCGGTAGAGCACTCGATCGATGGCCTTCTGCAGTCGCAACAACGCTTCACTATCGACAATCTGCTCAATGGTCCACGCTGGCGTGGCGAGGTGCAATTAAAGATAGACGATGGCGCACCATTGGCACCGGCGCTGGCCGGGTTTGCAACGGATCTTAACTTTGCAACACACGGCCAGCTGATGCCGGATGGCGGTGGTAGCAATGCGACCGTCTCCTCAATCAAAGGCGCTGTGAATCAATATGAGCTGCTTAGCCGCGGCGAGTTGAAACTTTTAAATAATCAGTTGGAACTGTCAGGGTTTGCCATTGAGGCCGGGCAGTCGAGCCTGCAACTAAACGGCAGTGTAGCGGACAATCTGGATGTTCAATGGTCACTGGATATTCCTAAGCTCGATGAACTATTGCCGGCCGCGAGTGGCCGGGTAAATGGCTCTGGTGAGCTTGTCGGGCTATTGCGCGAGGCACAGTTGCGAGCTGATCTCGACATCACCGCTTTGAAGGTGGATGCGCTGGAAATCGGTTCGCTGCTGGGCGAGGCCCGAGTCGATCTGACTGACCAGAACGAATCAACACTCGCGCTGCAGGCAAAAACACTGTCGGTTGCCGGCTCGAACTGGCAAATGGTGGACTTGCGCGCACAGGGCATGTTGGCCAGGAACAATATGGCGATCAGTATCGACGGCGATGCCGGCAAAATTGACACACAGCTGGTCGGCGGGTGGGATGGCACGGCCTGGCTTGCGAGCATTCAAAAGCTTGCTGTGAGCGATACCATCCTTGGCGACTGGTCGTTGCTCGAGCCTGCCAGTGTGGTGGCATCAGCGGAGCAGGTGCGCGCACACAGTTTGTGTCTGCTCAGTGATCCTGCACAGATATGTATGAATGCCAATTGGGCGCGGGCTGACGGGGCCGTGCTGTCATCAACGATCAACCGTTTTCCGGTTGATCGCTTTGCCCGCTGGCTGCCGACAGAATTGCAAAGCGAACAATTTTTCAATGCCTATCTGGTTGCCACCCAGTCAACCGATGCTGAACGCGATGTAAAACTCAATCTGCAATTGCCTGCCGGGCCACTCACCTACGAAGCGGATGGCAAAACCATCCGCCGTGAAATGGGTCTGAGCACTCTGGTCGCCAATCTTGCCAGTGATCAGCTCGATGTCGACGCTAAAATAGGGTTGGGTGTGCTGGGAGATGCGAACGTACAGGCTGTGGTGGCGGATATTCTCGACAAACGCACGCTGGACGCCTCTATCGCGGGTGAGATGCGTGATCTGTCTCTCGTGAGCACGTTTGTACCGCGACTTCAGACGGTTCGCGGCGTGTTGGATATAGACATGCAGCTGGCTGGGTCGATCGAGCAGCCCGTGCCGAGTGGTCAGTTGCAGTTGCGCGAATTCGGTGTCGAGCTGCCGGAGGTCGCAGTGCAAATAACCGATGGTGAATTAACGCTTGAGCCCACGGAAAATGGCCTGTTCGATATTTCAGGTCGCGCGACTTCCGGCGAGGGGCGTTTGCGGATTAGCGGCGTGGCCGATCTGCCGGCGCGCGAATTGAATCTCAAGCTTAATGGTGATCGATTTCAGGTCGCAAACTCGCGCAGTTTGCGTGCAGTGGTGAGCCCGAATCTTGAAGTGAAGCTTAACGAACAGGGCGCCGCAGTGCGCGGTGAGCTAGTCATTCCGACGGCATTCTACAAATCCGGTGGCAGTAGCGGGGCGGTAAAGGAATCGGGAGACGTGGTGATTGTCGATAACGGGCGCGAGATCGAGCCTGTGCGCAAGGCGAGCGGCATCGATCTGGATGTGACCGTCCGGCTCGGTGACGAGGTTGAAGTGGAAGCCGGAGATTTTGATGGTTCGATCACCGGCGTACTGTCGCTCGAACAAAGCCCCGGCACGGTGGTTACCGGCTCTGGCACCATTGAGGTGGTCAACGGAGACTACCTCATCTACGGACAGAAATTGACGATGGAGCGTGGTCGCGTGTTGTTTGGTGGCGGTCCGCTGACCAACCCGGAACTCGATCTGGACGTCGTGCGAGATGTACCCGCCTATGAAGTCAGAGCGGGCGCGCGAGTGCGCGGCACGGCAGCACAGCCGCTGCTCGAACTCTACTCCGATCCGGTGTACACAGACGCCAACATCCTTTCGTTTATCGTGCTGGGCCAGCCGCTGGGCACCAAAGGCGGCAGTTATACGCTGGGTAAATTCATTACCCCCGATCTCTACGTCAGCTATGGCCTGAGTCTGTTCGGAGGCGACGATACCTATAACATGCGATACAAGCTCAACGACCGATTGACACTTCAGGCGGTGCGTTCGGGCGAAAACAACAGCGCCGATCTGGAGTATACGCTTGAGCGATAGCGACTGTTGCCGCACGGCTGTGACCAGTGTGAAGCACGCTCAGCCCCGCATTTTGAGCGCTGCGACAGATTAGATCACGGCCCGATTTTCGCTCGTCAACAGATTATCACTGGTAACCGATCGAATCTCTTGCTGAACCGGGAATCACCACGTCTATCCATTGTGGCAATCGTTGCGCTGATTGTGTTTTCGGCGATCGGCATTGTCTGGATGATGTTTCTGGGCGGCACCCAGCTTGTCACTGACGCGGTGACTGATATCGCCAATCGACAGGCCATTGGCGAGCATTCCGGTTTGCTGCTCGCGCTGTTTTTTGCGCTCGCCGTGCTGACGCAACTGTTGGTTGTACCCAGTGGTTCGCTGATGCTCGTCGCGGCTGGATTTGTGTTTGGTGCGCCCTCTGCGGCCCTGGTTTATGCCGTGGCGCAGGCACTGACCGCCTGGCCGGTTTACACGATCGCCAGCCGGGCATTGCGGCGCGGCGAGTCGACGCTATGGTCCAGCCACGTCGATAGTGCTGCCATCCGGCCGCTGTTAACCTCGATCGAATCTCTCCGACAGGACAGCTTCCTCGCTACCGTTACCCTGCGCCTTACACCGGTCGTACCGAGTGCTGTAGCGTGTGTGCTGGCCGCCACACTGGGTTTGCGCGCACGGAGTTTCCTGCTCGGTACACTTGCCAGTTGCTGGGTTCGGCCATTGTTTTTCGCCAGTGCCGGGGCCGGCTTGCGCAGCGCGGGGCAACTTAGTGAAAAAGGCTATGTCTTCAGTCTGACAGACGTGATGCCCTTGTTGCTGTTATTCGTGGCCGCGTTGTCCACTCTGGTTATCCGTCGTTTGCTGAAACGCAAATCAATGCAAACCGATATCAAAAGTGCGGGCTAATCACAAAAGCTGTAATCCCGATTGTTAGTTTTATGTGTTGGATGTAATAAAAAGTAAAACACCGCACTAAACAGGTTTTTTAAAAACAGTTATTTTCCGCTTATTGTAATTACCGATTGATCATGCGGACCACGCTTCACAATCTATTACTTTAAAGCAGGCAGCAATTGCCTAGAATCCCACCCTGACGTAATCCGGTCAAAACAAAAAAAGATCACGTGATACTACGTCGATCAATTGCGGTAACTTCCAATACGTATTTCCCCCGGTCAGGAGTGATGATTAATGAATGATGCAGCAGGCGGTTTCCTGAGTTCAATCCCTTTCGGTGACAAACTCGGTCCTATATTGATAGCCCTGGCTATACTGATAATTGGCCTTTTCATTGCGCGGATGGTGCGCAAGTTCCTACAGAAAACACTCTCTGGCGTAGATATGCTGAATCGCCAGAACTCCGATGGATCAGTCACCGATCTGGCCACACCAATCGCCACACTGGTATACGGCGTTATAGTACTTTTTGTGTTGATCGCCGTGCTCGGCCAAATGGGACTTGAAGATGTTCTGGAGCCGCTCAAGGCAATGGCGAGTGAGTTTCTTGGTTACGTACCCAACATCATCGGTGCCGGAATCGTTGGTTATGTGGGCTGGATTCTGGCAAAGATTATCTCTGAATTTGTTGGTATGGGCCTGGGCAAGGCCGATGAGCAACTGGCTTTGCGTACCGGTAACAACGACATCAAGGTATCGAAGCTCGGAACATCGTTTGTGTTTGCAGCAATTCTGCTGCCGATCATCGTGGCGGCATTGGGAATTCTTGATATCGAGGCGATTTCCGGTCCTGCTACGGCGATGATTCAGCAGCTAATGTCTGCAATCCCCAATATCATCGGCGCTGGCATCATCCTGACTGTAACCTGGTTTGTGGCGAAGTTTGTCGTCAGTATTCTGGGTGGCATTCTCGAGGGAATGAACATCGATGCGATGCCTGAGAAGCTCGGTTTGCGCAGTATGTTTACCGCGAGCTTCACACCGACCAAATTGATTGGCAGCGCCATCATGTTTTTCTCCATGCTGACGGGCCTCACCGCCGCTGTCGACAGACTTAACATCGATATCATTTCGCAAATCATGGCGAAAGTACTGCAGTTTGGCGGCGGTATTCTGATCGGTGGCGTCATACTGGTGATCGGTAATTTTCTCAGCATGCTGGCTTACAACGCCATGTCCAAAAGCAATCCGGCGCTCGCCAATATTGCACGATTCGCGATACTCGGCCTGGTGCTGGCGATGGGATTGCGCGCGATGGGTCTGGCCGACAACATCGTCAACCTCGCATTCGGTCTGACACTGGGTGCCGTAGCAGTAGCGGCGGCGCTGGCATTCGGACTGGGCGGACGCGACGCCGCTAAAACGGTTTCCGATTCATGGGCCAAAAAGATGTCCAAAGACTGATCGAAGTATCTTCTGCCACCGCGTATCAATTCGCGGTGGCAGCAATTCGTGTGGCCGTAGCTCCCAGCAGCTTGGCCGTACTACTAAGCAGTCGACAATAAAAAACCATGATCGATAGGCTCAGGTGTCTGCAATCGGGAGTTAACAATGCAAGGCGATGCTGAAAAAACAAAAAAAGAAAGAGAGTATGAGGAGTACTTTGTTGCGATCCCCGTGCTGTTATTTTTCGGATGGTTGGCTTATTACCTCATGGGCGATTCCATCCCCGGATTCCAGGCGGATACCGCTATAGCAACAACAGGCGAGAGTGCCGCACCGGCTGTGAGCCTGGTGGCAACTCGCGGTGCGGATGAATCGCGAGGCACAACCTCAAACCTCACCAGTAAACGCAGCAAAGCGGGACTGGTTGATGCCGATGGTGATGGCATCGGTGATGAAGTTGACCGCTGTGCTGGCGAGGCCGGTACGCTCGACAACGGCGGTTGCCCGCTATCGCGTATCGATCGCGATGCCGATGGCGTGTTTGCCGATGTCGATCAATGTCCGGAGATTGCTGGTGCCGCCGAGAGCATGGGGTGTCCGCCCGATGCCGATAGCGACGGCGTGATCGACACAGACGATAATTGCCCGACAGTCGCTGGCATTGGCGAAAATGCCGGTTGTCCGGCTGATGGCGACGCCGATGGTGTGGCCGATGTGGATGATAAATGCCCCGCAACACCGGGTGATACAGCTGATGGCTGTCCGGCTGATCGCGATGCCGATGGTGTTGCCGACGCGGCGGATCTATGCCCGGAGCTTGCCGGGGTGAGCGAGGCGAATGGCTGCCCGGCAGATGATGACGGTGACGGCGTGGCAGATGCTGCTGATCTTTGCCCGCAGCTTGCTGGCAGCAGCGAGAACAACGGCTGCCCGACCGACAGCGATGGCGATGGTGTCGCCGATGCAGACGACAATTGTCCGCAGATTGCCGGCGTCAGTGAATCGGGCGGATGCCCGGCCGACGCCGATGGCGACGGTGTGGCCGACGCAGATGATCAGTGTCCGCAACTGGCGGGCGAAGGCAGCGCCACGGGTTGTCCGCCGGTCAGCGATGCCGATGCTGACGGTGTAGCCGACGCGGATGATCAGTGTCCGCAACTGGCGGGCGAGGGCAGTGCCACGGGCTGTCCGCCGATCAGCGATGCCGATGGCGACGGTGTTGCAGACACTGACGATCAGTGTCCGCAGATTGCCGGCGTGGCGACGTCTTTCGGCTGCCCGGTCGACAGCGATGGTGACGGGGTGGCCGATGCCGATGACCTGTGTGCCGATGTCGCGGGCACCGTGGAAGCACGCGGTTGTCCGGTAGAGGACACGGTTGCTGCACCGACTAATGGTTCGCAACTCACCGATGTCGCTACACCCTCTACAGCCAGTGCGGGAATCTCGGCGGCCGATCAGGCGATTCTCGATACTGCGCTCAGGCAGGTAGAGTTCAACTCGGGCAGCGCAACGCTGACGCAACGCTCGCGGGTTGTGCTGCAGCAAGTGGCGCAGCTGATGAACAAGTACCCGGACGCCATTCTGGAGATAAGCGGGCACACTGACTCGGTTGGCAGTGCGCCGTTGAATATGCAGTTGTCGGTGCAACGAGCACAATCTACCGCCGCCTTTATTGCCCGACAGGGCATTGAGATCAAGCGACTGCTCGCCTTTGGCTACGGTGAGTCGCGTCCGTTAACGGGCAACGATACGCCTGGTGGTCGTCGTACCAATCGGCGGGTGGAATTCCGCATCGTTCAGCCGTAATAAGGGTTGGCAGAAAGCCCGGATGCATTCCGGGCTTGCTGTTTCCGCTTGTTGTATGTGAGCGCGAATGCTGTTTTGCTCGTCGGGCTCGTCAGATGTGGCTTTGTCGCCGTCTTACCTGTGCCTTGAATCCCGGATCAACATAGAGCACTTTGAAACAGGCGGATTGATGTCCGTTAGCCGAGCGGCGCAAGGGTGTCGCGGGTAAAGTGGTGGCCGGCGTCGGTCAACAGCGTCCGCACCTTTGTAATCTCTCGTGTCCGAACCAGAATGTAGTCGCGGTAAAACGTGGACATCACGAAGATCCCGAGCCCGGCACTCGACACGGGTTGCACGACAGCGAGCACAACGCCGGGTTGATCAAACTCGAACTTGCTCGAAATCCTGATAGCCGTCCAGCCGGCCGAGTATTCGGTTTGCGCGGGAACCCGTTGTGACAGGCACACCACAGAGATCTCGTCGTTTGCGAAAGTCACGTTAACCAGCCCGTCGCCTGAAACCCAGTCCGGCAGGGCCTGATTTGCCGGCAGTCGGCACACCGCGTAGTCACCTGATAGTTCTGCAAGCTCCAGCGCAACAGGCATGGGCTGCTCCTGAATTCAAAGCCCCAGTGTGGGCGTAACCGCTGCGAATGTCACTCACGACAGGCAGGTGTCCGGGGCCGAAAATCACGCCAGCGAATGGCGGGTAAGCGTACCTGACAGCGGCTACAGACCGACCTTTAGCCCACAATCCGAGGGGTGATTCGACCGCCTTGATCATAGCTGACACGGGGCGCGCATAGACCATAGGCAATCATATTGGTTGTTGTATACTCGCTCGCTTGGACGGTTGCGCTATCCATTGTGTTGCCTGCTCGCAGTGACCGATTAAGGCAATTTGCAACCCGCGACTTCTGCCGGTTTCGTTGCAAAGCGAGGTCCGCAGCGGTGGTCGAGTTGATCGGTTCAGCCGGGGTCCGGCTGCGTGCTGCACAATCGTCAACGCTACGCGCTCTTGCGGGGCTTATGTGCGAGTGATGCGCGTTCGAATCCAAGACAAATGGCTGCCAGCTTTGGCATCCTTTGTTGGAAACCCTGTCGTCAGTCTGACGCAATGACGGCGTGGATAACACTTTGCGGAGTTTGCGATGTGATTGACGCACAGAGACAAACGAGCACATTGCGTCGTTAAATTAACGGGTCATTCTGGAGACCAATATCATGAAATTAGTGAAAAGCATAACAGCCGCTGTAGCGATGGGCCTTGGGTCCTCTGCAATGGCAGCTGACAGCGTTAACGTCGCGTTCTTTCTGGAATGGGCTACACCCAACCTGATCGCGAAGGCCGACAAGGTCTACTCTGAAGCCATGGGCGTCGACGTCAACTGGACAGATTTCTCCACTGGCGTTGCAATGACAGAAGCGATGCTGGCCGGCGACATCGACATCGCTTACAGCCAGGGCCTGGCGCCCTTCGTCACCGCGATTCAGCAAGGTGCACCGCTGAAGATGGTTGGCGTTGCTGTGGTTTACGAAGCGAATGACTGCTTCGTGCGAAACGGCATCGGCATCGATGCGTCAAACGCCTCCGAGCTCGAAGGTCGCACCGTAGCTGTGCCACTCAACACCATGGCTGACTTCTCTTTCCGCAAGCAAATGAGTGCACTGAACGTCGATATCTCCACCATGGAGATCGTTGACCAGGCTCCGCCCGATGGCGCTGCGTCACTGGCTGACGGTTCAGTCGACATGGCCTGCATCTTCGGTGGAAACTCAGCCAAGGCAGCAGGCGAAGTCGGTACACCCATCATGACTGCAGACGAAAAGAAAGCTGCTGACATCGGCTCTTTCGACGTTGTCTCTGTCACCGAGTCGTTCGCGACAGAAAACCCCGATCTGCTCAAGACCTTCATGGAAATCACCGAAGAGGCGAACGGCGCCTGGATCGGATCTGACGCACAATTGGCGATGGTTGCCGAAGGCGCTGGCATGACCGTTGATCAGACAAAGAACCAGCTTAATGGTATGAGCTTCCCGTCTGCTTCAGAGCAGCTGGAAGGCTACTTTGGCAAAGACGGTACAGCAGCATCTGCTGCGGCTTCTCTGGGTCTTGTCTTCTCCGACGACTCAGACGGCTCTGCCATCGCCAAAACCATTGATGGTTCGTTCCTGAAGTAGAGACGAGCACGGTTTTGCAACAGCTCCCGGGCTGATTGCATGTGTTCGAGGCGGAGTCTCCACGAGGCTCCGCCTTTTGCTTTGTCACTTTCAATTTTGCGCTGAGTCTATGGCCAATCTAACCTCAGACAACCTTTGCATGACCTTCACCAATCCGCAGACCGGTGCGGCTGTCGAGGCTTTAAAGGATGTCAATTTCACGCTCAAAAAAGGCGAAATTTTGTCGGTTCTGGGTCCGTCGGGTTGTGGTAAGACAACTCTGCTGAACATCATTGCCGGCTTCATCAACCCGACCAGCGGCAAAATCGCGCTGGGTGACAATGAAATTACCGGACCCGGGGTCGAGCGCGGCATGGTGTTTCAACAGGGTGCACTGTTTGAGTGGCTGCCAGTGTCTAAAAACGTGGATTTTGGCCTGCGGATGAAGAAAACGCCGAAAAAAGAAGCCGCAGCACAGGTCGAAAAGTGGCTCGATACCGTTGGACTGCAGGGCTTCGGCGATACACCCACCTATCAGCTATCGGGCGGCATGCAGCAACGCGTGGCGCTGGCGCGCTGCCTGGTTAATGATCCCGATGTAATCTTGATGGACGAACCGCTGGGTGCACTCGACGCACTGACACGCGAGAAAATGCAGAGTCTGGTCCTCGATCTCTGGAAGGAGACCGGCAAGACCATCATGATCATCACACACTCGGTCGAAGAGGCGCTGTTGCTTGGAGAGCGATTGTTTGTCATGGCGCCGCGGCCGGGCCGGCTGCACAAGGAATACCGTCTGCCATTTGCCGAAATGGGGCTCACACAGTCGTTGCGCGACGTCAAAAAAGATCCGTACTTTTCAGAAGTGCGCGAGGAAATTCTGACGATGATCTGGAACATGGAAGAGGAGATCATGGGGCGTGTCTGATTTCTTTCATTGGCTTTCTGTCAATCGGGCGACTATCGCTGCGTTCCTGATTATTCTTTTACTCATCACCTTCGTCTTTTCGATTGTCATCGGCAGGCGGCTCTCGGCCATCCGCGACAAAGACGAAGTCTTCGGCGATCCCGAGCGAACCAAAGGTGGATGGTACTGGGCCGTATGTGGTGTCAGTGCCTTGTTGCTGATCTGGTTCTACTTTTCGTGGGGTAGCGCGCGCGCCTATTTTCCTAAATCCGCGAACGAATTGTGTCAGGTGGCAAAGTTGCACGATGCAGTGTCACCTATCAATGCGGCGTTGCCATCGGGTTCGCGCTACTTTAAATCGACCACGCTGGTCGCTCGCAACTCCGAGCAGCTAAGAGCGCTAAGAGCGGGATTTCCGGTCGCCGCCTTCAGTGCGGCTGAAGGCACTGAAGTTGAAAGCCTGTTCGATGAATTGCATGGCTTGATCGGAATCTATTCCGATCCGGACAAACAGGACCCCGAGTCAAATTCCAAGCTCGCGAGCCTGGTCGATGAAATCAATGGTCTGTCCGGTCGTCTGCGCGATGGCCACAGTGGATATGAACCAGCGCCTGAAGCTGCCTCCCAGTCCGCCTGGGGTTTGACCCACATTGAAATTCCGCTGCTGCCGGAGACGGCGCGCGGTGCCTTATTTGACAAGGTTGCAAACGATGCGCAGGGCGTTGCAAAGAATTTTCTGAAAGCCCGCAATGCGCCGCCAGCGGCAGTGGACGCGATTGCCGATATTCGCGCGCGAATCGATGTACTTGCCGCAGGCGCTGCGCCAGAGGGGGCCGACGAGGCCGCACTCAAGGATCGCAACAACTTTATCAAATCCTTGGATCGAATCTTCAAACGGCTCGATGATGGCACCATTTTTCCGGCCGCCGCACTCGACGGTGTCGACGACGCCATGGCGGGTCTGCAGCAAGCCACTCAGTCGGCCAAGGGATTTGGTTTGCGATTTGTTGAAAGCGGATTCATGCCGGGTGGCAGTATTATCAAGTCGCGTACTCAGTGCACCGAGCAGGGATCAGGACGCTGGCTGCCAAAACCGACTGACGTCGTCGCCAAGTTTGGCCTGCTTGCCAATCCGGATCTGGAAGCGGGTGGTGGTTTCAAAGGCACGCCGTTGTTCTGGTGGAAGTGGCTGCCGATCGCCGATGTGGTTGGCTTCTTCACACCGGACTGGATTGCCGACGTCATTCCAGGTGAGTTCGGTCGCCATGGTCCCGACGGAAATTTCGAACCCAATCTGAAAGACCGCGTGCTTGCGTTTGCACAGGGCGATGTGCCGATGGGTCACGTGCCGATGTTCGCCGGCCACATCTGGGATTCGCTGTTTCGCGTGCTGGTAGCGCTGGCGCTCGGCATACTACTCGGCGTGCCGCTCGGTATATTCATGGGGGTTTCGCGGTTCTTCAAATCCTTTTTTGATCCGCTGATCGAGCTGTACCGGCCCGTGCCGCCACTGGCCTGGGCGCCACTGATTCTGACCATCTTCGGGATTCAGGATGACGGCAAGATCTTCCTGCTGTTCATGGTTGCGTTTGCGATCATGGTGATCTCCGCGCGAACGGGCGCCTCAGGTACACAGCTGTCGAAAATTCGTGCCTCCCACTCACTGGGTGCGAGTACCGGGCAGATTCTGCGCAATGTGATTTTGCCGAACGCAATGCCTGAAATTCTCACGGGGATACGGATTGCGATCGGCGTGTGCTGGGGTACTCTGGTCGCGGCGGAGATGCTGGCTGGCACAACCGGTGTCGGTTTCGTCGAAAACGTGGCGCGCACAGTATCCGACTACGAGCTCATCTGGGTCACGATTCTGATCATGGGGCTGCTCGGCCTGATGTTTGATCTGTTCATGCGCTGGGTAATCGACAAGAGCATTCCGTGGCGTGGCAAAGGCTAGCCATAGTCCTGACCCGCTGCTGCGGGTCAGGTTTCAAGTTAAAGCAGTTTGATTTGTGATTGGCTCTTATAGCCCGTAGTGGCGCTGGATTCGCGCGTCGATCGGCAAACGATCGGCCAGTCCCAGTTCTGTTTCCAGTATCGTGGCGGCGGCCAGCAATTGTGCCTCGCCGCGCGGCTTGCCCATGATCTGCATGCCAACAGGCAAGCCATTGGCGGTGTGACCGCAGGGCAGGCTGAGCACCGGGCAGCCCGTCAGGCTTAACGCGAAAGTAATCGCAAACCAGTCGATGTAGGTCTCGCAGGGCTTGCCATTTATTGTCTCGACATAGCGTTGCTCAATCGGAAAGGGTTCGATTGAAGCGGCCGGGCAAATTAACAAATCGTGATGCTGGAAGAAGGTTTCCAGCTGTTGATACAACTTCCAGCGATAGCGTTCGGCGGCGAATATCTCATGCGCCTGAATGTTCAGACCACGCTCGATGTTGCCGATGATCTCCGGCGCAATGGCATCGCGGTGATTGTCATAGAGATCGCCCATCATCGTTGCGATCAATACCGCGCGCAGGGTTTGAAAGCTATCGAGCGCGGCCGAAAAATCGGGGATATCACCCGTGACATCGGCACCGGCTAATCGCCGAGTAGCCGCCTCGCAGATGTCGGCGATTTCTGGCTCCATCGGCACGATGCCCAGATCGCGGCTGAACGCCACCCGCAGTTTG
Organism: uncultured Granulosicoccaceae bacterium; assembly: GCA_937920585.1. Classification (GTDB taxonomy): domain Bacteria; phylum Pseudomonadota; class Gammaproteobacteria; order Granulosicoccales; family Granulosicoccaceae; genus CAKZSB01. Next base: position 46,584 of record CAKZSB010000126.1, read on the forward strand.
CCTGGTGCAGCACCCAGGGAATCGACAAACGACGTGGCGGGCGCCTCGAAAGACAACGGATCACCGGCGTGGAAACCACAGCCGGCGTCCAGCATCAATGCGACATCGGCGACGTTGCGCGCCATCGGGCCCTCTACCCAGAGAGAATCGAATGCCTGTAGTCGGCTGCCGCGCGGCACGCGACCCGGGCCGGGCCGCAAGCCCACGACACCATTGAATGCGGCCGGCGTGCGCAGGCTGCCGCCCAGATCGTTGCCGGTCGCAAGCCACACCATGCCGGCCGCAAGTGCCGCGGCGGAACCACCCGAAGAACCGCCGGCACTGCGTGCCAGATTCCATGGATTGCGAGTGGTGCCAAACACCGGGTTGAAGGTGTGTCCGCCGGCCCACTCTGGTACGTTTGACTTGGCAATGGGTATCGCACCATTGCTCTCAAGCGTTGCGACCGTGTAGTCAGATTGCGGGGGCACAAAGTCACTGAATATGGGTGAGCCAAAT
>CAKZSB010000127.1 GCA_937920585.1 uncultured Granulosicoccaceae bacterium
ACCAGCACTGTCAGTGGCGTGCGTAGTTCGTGCGCAGTATCAGCCAGCCAGCGCCGCCTTGCCGTTCGGTTTTCCTCCAGCGTGGCCGTTAGTCGATCCAGATCCAGCATGACGTTATGTATTTCGTCGCCACCCCGCACCGCACTCTGGTGATCGATTAGTTTTTCGGAATAGTTGCCTGATGAAAGCTTACGGATTGATTGGGTGATCCGGGCCAGCGGTCGGGTAAACAGGCGGGTGAGTAAATAGGAGATGGCGACAGCCAGTAGCAGCATGGCTGCCGCTGTAATCAGGCTGCTCACCAGTTGCTGGTGTCTGAACCGGGTTTCCGGCGGTGATAGAAAATGCCGTTTAGGCGTGCTGTACAGACGACCGATCAACTCGCCGTTCAGTACTATATCTACCCTGGAAGTGTCGCCGGGGTCGATATTGTCGAGGTCTCGCCCTGCCACTCGTCTATCTTTGGCATCGTATAATGCGGTTGGCGAGGTTTTCTTGCGGCGTCGTTTGCCTGGCGAACCATCCTTCTTTTTGGGCTTGTGATCTTTGCTGCTACGCCTGGAGTCGCGCTGAAGGTCATTGAAACGTGTCTGTGACAATTGTGCCCAGCTGTTGCCATCGGCTTCATAGGTATCTCGCAACGTTTCGGCAAAAACGCCCAGGCGCTCCTCCTCAAGGGCGTTGCGGTAGTCATTGAATCCGCGATCGAAACTCCAGCGAGCGAGCGCAAGTGTTGCCAACAGCACGACCGCGGTCAGCCCAAGATGAGAGCTGAACAGTTTTTTAGCGATGGAGGGGGTCAAACGCGAGGCTTCTGGCATGAGTGTCGGCACTATATCTGGCGGCGCAGGTGCTGGTGACGATCCTGCACCTCTATTGGGTTTTTTCCTCCAAATCTGCACAATTGAGGCCGTGTAGATAGAAGAGTGCGTCGGATCTGATCCGAAGAGCTTCATCGCTCGCGGCAGATGTATCTGTTGAGTCGGTGGCGCGGCTTTCCGCCGGGGGGGCGGAATCTGGCTGAACGCTGCTGGTCTGAGCAGTGCTCCGGCACTACAATTGGCACCTTGCTCGGCCGGTCGATGGCAGGGCACTCGTTCAACCCTTTACTACTCGCCGGAGAAGCGATAAATGGTCAGTCCAGGATACCTCGCTTATCACGCCAGTCCGAAAAAGCCGGACCAGGCGTTGCCTGCTCGCGCTTGCGACAGCCATTGCCATGTGTTCGGCCCGGCTGCGCAATTCCCGTTTGCCGCCAGCAGCACCTATGAACCAGTGGATGCTGGCAAAGACACGCTGTTTCAGCGGCACCGATTTCTGGGCATTGATCGCGCTGTGATCGTGCAGGCCAGTTGTCACGGAACGAACAACGACGCGATGCTCGATGCGTTGCAGGCAGGCGGCGATAACTACCGGGGCGTAGCGGTGGTTGATCGCGACATTTCAGATTCCGAGCTGGCTGCCATGCATGTGCAGGGCGTACGCGGGGTGCGATTTAATTTTGTCAAACGACTGGGGGGCGGCAAGCCACTGGATCACTACGAGACGATTCTTGCCAAAATCGCGCCACTTGGCTGGCACATTATTGTGTATTTCGATGCTGAGGATCTTGTTGAGCTGGAACCCTTTCTGCAGCGTATCAAGGTGCCCGTGGTTATCGATCACATGGGGCGCGTACCAGTGGAGGAAGGGCTGGATTCGAACGCTTTCAAGTTGCTGCACAATCTGTTGCTGAATGACGAGAAATACTGGGTCAAGGTCAGCTGTGCCGAACGATTGTCGAAAACTGGCCCGCCCTACGCTGATGTTGATCCGGTTGCGCTCAAATTGATAGAAACGGTATCCGATCGCGTGCTGTGGGGTACCGACTGGCCACACCCCAATATGAAGTCGCACATGCCGGACGACGGCCAACTGGTCGATCGTGTTTTTTCGATTGCCAGCACCGAAGCACTGCGGCAGAAAATTCTAATCGACAATCCCGACAGGCTCTACTGGTCCTGAACGCAAATTTTTCCGATAACAATTTTAAGGGGTCATGATGAAGCCAGTCGCCGTACGCAACATAGAACGCGCCGATCAAGCGGTGATAGAAAAGTTCGCCAAGATTGGTGTAGCCACCGCGCACGAGGCGCAAACCAGAACCGGGTTGATGAAGCCGTATATACGTCCCATTTACGCGGGCGCCCGGGTCGCAGGCAGCGCGGTTACCATACTCGCTCAACCGGGGGACAACTGGATGGTGCACGTGGCCATCGAACTGGCGCAACCCGGAGATGTGCTGGTGATCGGTTGCACCGCTGATAACACCGACGGCATGTTCGGCGATCTGCTGGCGACTTCGGCGATGGCGCGCGGCGTTCGCGCATTGATCACGGATACCGGCTGCCGTGACGTAGGCGAGTTGAAGGAGATGGGATTTCCAGTCTGGAGCAAGCGCATATCGGCAAAAGGCACAGTTAAGGAAACACTTGGCTGTGTAAACGTGCCGATTGTCTGTGGTGGTGAGATCATAAACCCGGGTGATATCGTCGTGGCTGATGATGATGGTGTAGTCTGTATTCCGCGTCTCGGTGCTGAAAAAACGTTAGCTGCGGCCGAAGCCCGCGAGGCAAACGAGGGTGACAAGCGCGACCGGCTGGCTGCCGGGGAACTCGGGCTGGATATGTACAATATGCGTCCCCGGCTGGCGGAGGCCGGGCTGGTCTATGTTGAAACGGCCGCAGACCTGGCTGCGCTCGACACGTAGCTCGGCGTGAACCTGATTGCAAAGCTTGCCAACAAAATTCGAAAACAGAAGCATACACAATGATTGTTGATTGCCACGGCCACTACACCACCGCACCAGATGAACTTGGCGAGTATCGCGAGAAGCAAAAATCCGATCTGCTCGACGATCCCCGCTTCCAGCACAGCAAGGGCATCATCTCGATCACCGATGATCAGATCCGCGAGAGTCTGGAGGGGGCGCAGCTGAAACTGCAGCGAGAGCGTGGTACTGACATGACGGTTTTCTCGCCGCGTGCCAGCTGGATGGGACATCACATTGGCAATGAATCGACCAGTGTCACCTGGACACAGCACTGTAACGATCTTATCTATCGCATCACCCAGCTCTACCCGGAGAATTTCGTCGGGGTTGCGCAACTACCGCAGACCCCGGGTGTGCCGCCAACGGCCTGCGTTGCCGAGATTGAACGATGTGTTAATCAATATGGTTTTATTGGCATTAACCTGAATCCGGATCCGTCTGGTGGCTACTGGACAGACCCGCCACTGGGCGATCGGTACTGGTATCCCGTATATGAAAAAATGGTGGAACTGGATATTCCCGCCATGATTCACGTGAGTGCCGCCTGCAATCCGGCTTTTCACACAACCGGTTCGCACTACCTTGGGGCCGATACTACTGCGGTGATGCAGGTGATTACCTCTGACTTATTCAAAGTGTTTCCGACACTAAAATTTATTGTGCCGCACGGTGGCGGCGCCGTTCCCTATCACTGGGGACGATTTCGTGGCCTGGCCGATATGATGGGTAAGCCGCCGTTGAGTGAGCTTATTCTGAACAACGTCTATTTCGATACCTGCGTGTATCATCAGCCGGGCATCGACCTGCTGCTGAAGGTGATTCCTGCCGATAACATTTTGTTTGCATCGGAAATGGTTGGGGCGGTGCGCGGTATCGACCCTGAGACAGGCCACTACTTCGATGACACCAAACGTTATATCGACAACAACACCGAACTGAGCGAAACTGACAAACAGAAAATATTTGTCGGCAACGCGCAGAAAGTGTTTAGTCGATTGAAACTCAACTGATCATGGCTGATGCGATTCCCTGTACCTGGATGCGAGGTGGCACATCCAAAGGGGCCTACTTTCTAAAAAGCGATTTGCCCACCGATGAATCAGCGCGAGATGCGCTTTTGTTGTCGATCATGGGATCGCCGGATCCGCGGCAGATCGACGGCATTGGCGGTGCTGATCCACTGTGCAGCAAGGTGGCAGTGGTCAGCTCAAGCTCGCGGAGCGATGCTGATATCGACTACCTTTTTCTGCAGGTGTATGTCGATCAGCCGATTGTTACCGATGCGCAGAATTGCGGTAACATCCTCGCCGGCGTTGGCCAGTTTGCATTGGAAAACCGGCTATGTGAGCCGCAATCGGGCGAGACGAAAATTTCCGTCTATATGGTCAATAGTGATCAGGTTGCCGAGGTCACCGTGCAAACGCCGAATGGGTCAGTAACCTACGATGGTGATGCTCACATTGATGGCGTGCCGGGAAGCTCGGCCGCGGTTCTGCAGAATTTTCCGCAAGCCGCTGGTTCCAGTTGCGGGGCTCTGCTGCCGACCGGCAACGCGGTTGATGTTGTAGACGGTGTGGCGCTTACCTGTATCGATAATGGCATGCCCGTCGTCGTGATGCGCGCAAGTGACCTCGGCATTGTCGGTTATGAATCGCGGGAAGAGCTGGATGCCAACACCACACTGAAAAAGCAGCTCGAATCCATACGCCTGCAAGTTGGTCCGATGATGAATCTCGGGGATGTCAGCGAAAAATCTGTACCGAAGATGACCCTGGTGGCACCGCCACGCAATGGCGGTGCCATCACCACCCGAACCTTCATACCGCATCGGTGTCACGCGTCGATCGGTGTGCTGGGTGCGGTAAGTGTTGCGACAGCGTGCATGTTGCCAGAGTCTCCCGCCGCTGAACTGGCAGAGATTCCGCCGGGTACCGAGAAACTGATTTCAGTTGAACATCCGATCGGCGAAACCGGTGTCGTTATGCAGGTAGCGTTTTCAGATGGTGGTATAAAAGTGCACAAAGCAGCGTTGTTGCGTACTGCGCGCAAGCTGTTCAGTGGTCTGGCCTTTCCAAGTCAATAGACGGATGTAGATTCCCTTGAATAAAAAAATACTCCTACCTGTTATCACCGCTGTATTACTGGCGTTCGGAATTAATCTCGACAAACTCGGTATTGATCTCGAAGCGCTATTGAATGGTGATTTGCAATCTGCCACCAGTGGCGGTAACGCGGATAATGATCGGAGCCTGAAGAA
>CAKZSB010000128.1 GCA_937920585.1 uncultured Granulosicoccaceae bacterium
TTCAAATTGCTCCCGACTGCTCATTCAAATGCAAACTTTGCTGGCAAACCGTGAAATCGCTCACGGCGTGACACACAACTTTGAAATTCGACTTACTGGCACCCGATGCCTCTGTTGCAGGCGGTACACGGGCACTAGAATCTACGTACCTTCCACAGCTTTCTGTTTGCCTGCTGCACCCCAGCTACCAGGATGTGCTGGGCGGGTGAACCGCAGCGAATGCTTCTCTTCTATCAAAAGCGCTGTCGTAGCTCTGAACGCAATGGCGCAATTGAATCAGGGTGGAAAGTTCTCTGTGCATCACCAGACGAGAGGAACCGCAAAACCTGGCACTGCAAGGGGAAATCACTTAAACGCAATCGCGAGTATTTGATTTGTCTTCAACGAGCTGGAGCGATTGGTGTATAACCAGTCGCGGTCTGTGGGATGATACAAAAAAGATGTCGACCGACTACAGCGGCGAGACAAATTCTACCGGGCGACCAACAAAATAGCCCTGTACGTAATCAACGCCGATATCGGTGAGAAGATAGAGCGTTTGCTCGTTTTCGACAAATTCGGCGATTGTTTTCATGCCCAGCAACTTTCCGACCTGATCAATAGAAGAAACCATCACCCTGTCGGTCGGGTCATCGACCATGTCACGGACAAAACTGCCATCTATTTTCAGGTAGTCGACTGGAAGATTTTTAAGATAAGCAAATGACGAAAGGCCGCTGCCAAAATCATCGAGTGCGAAGCGGCAGCCAATATTTTTCAATGTCTCGATGAAATTCTGTGCCATTTCAAAATTACTTATTGCAGCTGTTTCTGTTATCTCAAAACATATTCGTGATGCAGCAATGTTATTTCGATCCAATTGCTCCTTCACATAGTTGGCAAGTGTTGAATCAGAGAGCGACTGACCAGACAGATTGATCGTTATGCTATCGCAATCAGAAGACTCCAGCACCTGATCAATCTGCTGAAGGGTACGGGCAATGACCCAGCGATCAATGCGATCCATCAAGCCGAACCTTTCCGCCGCCGGTATGAAGGCACCGGGGAAAATCAACTTTTCATCCTCATCGACCATACGCACCAGTATTTCATAGTGCCTGACTTGCAATTCCCCGTTGACAACCGCCGCAATCGGCTGGGCGTACAATACAAATCGATCACACTCGATGGATTCGGTTATACCCGACGCCACCAACAATTGAGAGCGACGCCGACACAGTTCGTCGTTGTCGGCGTTGTAAAAACTAATCCCTCCCCGGCCACTGTCTTTGGCCGAATAGCATGCCAGGTCAGCCTGTGCGACTAATTCAATAGAACTGCTATTGCTACCATCTATTGCTACCAGGCCTGCACTCCCTCCAACACCAAACACCTTATCCTGCCACTGAAATCGAAACGACTCCAGTTCGGAAATGACACGCTGTACTACCAACTCGGCCTCAGCGATGGTTGTGTCATGAAACAGAAGCCCGAACTCATCACCTCCAAGCCTGGCAAGGCTATCTGTCTTTCGCAGGCAACTACGAATCAGACTGCCAACCTGGATCAACAACTGATCACCCGCCAAGTGCCCGACGGTATCATTGATCACCTTGAACTGATCCAGATCAAGATAACCCAGCACTGATTGATTGCCGTTCGCCACACTTTCATTGACAACAATCTCCAACAGAAGCATGAATTCGCGTCGATTGGGCAGGCCGGTCAGGTCGTCGTGTAATGCCTGGTGACTTAGCTTTCGCTCCAGCTGCCGAAATCGCGTTATGTCCCGGCCAACACCTCGAAAACCGCAAAAAATGCCTTTGTCGTCATTGTGAGGCTTGCCGCTGACCAGGAAATGCCGTCTTCCATCCTCTCCACCGTCGATCACTGCCTCCAGATCAAAAAAGGCTGTCTGATTTTCTATTGCCTCCACGAATCGCATTTTCGCGTCAGCACCATGCATAACATTTTCTGCCAGGTCCCGGTAGCCTGCGCCGATGAAATCTGCTGCCAGTGTCCCGGTGATCTCCTCATAACGTTCGGACAAATAACAAATTCTGCACTCGACATCCATCTCCCAAAACCAGTCGGCAGCAGATTCTGCAAAATCGCGAAAGCGTTGCTCGCTGCATTGAAGGTCTACCTGGACATTCTTACGAATACTGATATCCGAAGCCGCGCCCACCAGACCTATAATTTCGCCATTCGTATCGCGCAACGGTTGCTTGCACGTCGAAATCCAGACAGCAGCGCCATCGGATGGCCGAACTACAGAATGCTCAAAATTTTCAACTACCTCACCCGACTGAATAACACGATCATCCTGTTCGCGGTACCTTGCGCTGGCTTGTGGAGAAAAATAGTCAGCATGGCTATACGATTGATCCTCGCTGACAACAGTTGATGCCCGCCCCAGAAACTCCGCGCCCGCCTTGTTTAACACGGTAAGACGAGAATCACGATCCTTGGCGTATATGATGTGCGGGATTCCGTCTATCAGTGAACGCAGTAAATTGCGCTCCTCCTTGATTAACAGTTCGTTGCTCTTTTCCACCGTAATATCGAGCATCGTTTTCAAGCAACCGCCATCGGGCAAACGCAACTCGGTAACACGATACCAATTGCCATCGCCTTTTTTTATCTCGAACGGCGCAACGGGGTTGCGAAAATGCTCCAGACGTTCAAGCAGCCATTGATCCTCACAACCGATTGCTGCAGGTATATAGCCATTTTGCAACTGGATTCTAAGGCTGCGCTCAAACGACAGCCCCGGCACCAGCTCTTCACCCAGAATTTCATGTGTTTGCACGTATCGCTGGTTGTAAACAACCAGTTGGTCGGATTCATCAAACAGTGCAAATGCACCGGGAAACTCATCGATAACGTGTAGAAATCTAGACTCAGCGCGACTAGCCTGCTGCTCAACCAACCTGAAACCGGTGATATCACTTCCGGTCCCGCGATAACCACAGAACTCTCCGTCTTCGTCATACTTCGGTACCCCACAGGTACGCGTCCAACGTACACCGGTAGCAGATTGCACACGGTATTCAAAATCACGAAAAGGCTGCTGGCGTTCAAGTAAACTGCAGTGCTTGTCCCATGCGTCTTTTTCAGCGCTGGTCTGAAGCAAGGGCTTTCGTGGTTGTCCACGATACGTATCGGGATCGAGTCCATAAAATCTTGTAATCTGCGAGGACACCCAGGAGAATCGCAACTGCGCATCCATTTCCCACTGCCAGTCAGACGTGGCATCGGTAAAGTCCTCAAGACGCTGCCGGGTGACGGCCAAAGCCTTTTCTATGTTTTCACGCTCAGTCAGTTCCGCAAGGCGCATTACAACGCCATCGACTCGCCCCTCCATACCGTGGACCGGTGAAAGGAAACACCTGTAGTTTTCCACCTCGCCGTGAGCCCGCTCTTCGCTCCACGACAGATTGATATCTGCAATTTCTCCGGCAAGAACGCCACCAATATTTTTCTGCAGGTGGTCGCGAAAGCATTTTTCACCCATAAGCTCAGCCAAACACCACTCACCTGGCGAGTCGCTGTCGATATTCCATGCGGTGAGCGCGGCAGGTGACGCCCCATAGATCTTCAGATCGCGCCCGATCACCACAATATGTTCAGTGCACGCAGATAACATTGCCTGCGAGATCGCAGGCTGCATCGAATCATTCAATTGCGCTCTGGATTCCGACGGGGAATCAGCAGCATCGCTTGCGTAAGATTCTGGAATCAAAACTACTCTCAACCCTGAAAGAACGGTCGCATGACGGCTTAACACCTGGTTTTCGTGCAGACGTTCACAAACTGTAGTTCATTTTTGGATCGGTACAATTGCCTGTTACCAGACGCAGCTCGGTCTGGACCTGGTAACAATGGCCAATCGCCGATTTTCCAGGTTGCCGTCGTTACGGGATTTGTACCTGTCGACACCGACTGAACGCACGCGTCAGATCAGCGTGTGCGAATAATTCGGGCATTGTATGGGTAAATGCCAGTGGTCGTGCGATCAAGCAAGCTGTCTCAAATCGGAGCCTGCACCGAACAAACGCCAAACTTCAAAAACTGCGTGCACTAATGCGAGTGCACGCAGACAACTTCAACGCAAATGTTACCCCCAAACCTTTTTAACTTCGCTCCACCGCTATTGCTTCTATTTCCACCAGTGCATCTTTTGGCAAGCGAACCACCTGATAGGCCGAACGCGCCGGTGCGGCGTCATCGAAAGCTTCTGCATAGACCCCGTTCATATCGCCGAACTTGTCCATGTCGGTGATAAATACCATACATTTTACGATATCAGTCATATCGAGACCTTCTGCACCTAGAATCGCTTTGATATTCGCCAGCGATTGTGCAGTCTGTTCAGCGACCGACTCAGGCATATCACCGGTATCGGGGTTGATCGGCAGCTGGCCCGACACAAACACCAGGCCGCTGGCCTTGACAGCTTGCGAATAAGGTCCAGCGGCGGCAGGGGCGGCATTGGTATCAATAATCTTTTTTGTCATATCGGGATCTCGGGGTTGGCGGAAACCCACCAGTGTTGTGGGCGGGATGTACCATAAACCAAAACGCGCAGCGTCGCATGGTAGAACGCGTCAATGCTCCCGGGGATAAAGTTTCGATCTGCCACCGCCACCGGTCGAGCTGCCAACGTAAACACCACAAGATCTCATAATCGAGGGATCAGTACACCGCCGCTCACGGCAACTCACGCAAAAGCCGCATGGCTGAGTACTCACGGGCAGACAGATCGGTCAGGATTGAACTCGCTTCATTGATGTGACTGATATCAGATGTTTTCGCAGCAGAATCAAATAGTGATGCCACTTCAGTCCACAATGGTGCTATCTGTTCAAACTCCGCGTGAGCGCGAGCCAACACTGCACAATCGAGCACCTCGTTACTCTGCTGAAGAAAATCCCGATACATATTCCGAAACAGTGCGCCGCCAGTGCCGGCCTTCTCCATTAGGACCGCGGTTGTAGAAAAATCGCGTTCGACATTTTCGCTCGAATGGAACCAGTCTTTTATTTCTACTGCAGATTTCTCAATACCCTTGTAGCAAAAATTCTTTATCGGCGGATTCAGATAATCCGTGGCGTTGTTCACAATGGCACTTCTGATTGCGGCAGAGAGATCAAAGTCACGTTGCTTTCTGTGCAATAGATACATCAGATTGCGCGCTGACATCGA
>CAKZSB010000129.1 GCA_937920585.1 uncultured Granulosicoccaceae bacterium
CCTCTTCAATCACTTTCTGGTGCCTGCGCTGCATGGAACAATCGCGCTCACCCAGGTGCACGGTGTTGCCCTGCTGATCGGCAAAGATTTGCAATTCAATGTGGCGCGCATTCAGCACCGCCCGTTCAATAATTAATTCACCAGAGCCAAACGCACTCAAGGCCTCTGATCTTGCCATTGCCAGCTCAGCGATCAATGTCGATTCATGCTGCACCAGTCGCATGCCTCGGCCACCGCCGCCACTGGCCGCTTTGATCATAACGGGATACCCGGTCTGTGCTGCCGCCTGCTGTAATTGCTCATCAGACTGCGCGCGCCCCTGATAACCCGGCACACACGGCACACCGGCGGCAATCATCAATCGCTTCGCCTCGGCTTTGTTGCCCATCGCTGCAATAGCCGCCGCCGGGGGGCCGATAAATATCAAGCCCGCATCGGTGATCGCCTGCGCAAAGTCGGCATTTTCAGACAGAAACCCGTAGCCGGGGTGCACTGCATCGGATCCACTTTGCAATGCCGCATCGACAATCTTTTCAATACACAGATAGCTCTGGCTGGCCACGGCTGGCCCGATACCGATGGCATCGTCTGCCATCGTCACATGGGGTGCGGTGCGATCGGCGTCGGAGTACACGGCGATCGCATGCAAACCTGCCCGTTGCACCGAACGCATGATGCGACAGGCTATTTCGCCGCGATTGGCGATCAATATCGATTGAATGCTCACAATAAATTGCCCGGCTGCATTGGTGCTTTTCTGTAATTCACTGAGCTAGCCTCGGGCAACGCCAAACGAATTGGGAGAGAGTTTTCGATGGCGAGCCTCGATGCAGGTCTGCAGACAAAAGCCCAGCACACGGCGGCTGTCACGCGGATCGATAACCCCGTGATCCAGACATCGACCCGAGGTGTAAAATGCATCGGCCTGCCGATCGAACAACTCGCAAATCTTGTCGTGTTGTGCCTGCATGGCCGCTTCATCGATCGGCTGGCCACGACGCCTGGCAGCACCACGGGCGACCATCGACATAGTACCCGCCGCCTGCTCACCCCCCATCACACCGGTAGTGGCGTTCGGCCAGGCAAAGACGAAATCGGGCTGATAGGCATAGCCGCTCATGCCGTAGTTTCCGGCACCAAAACTTGCACCGATATACAGCGTGATGCGCGGTACTTTTACATTGCTGACCGCCTGAATCATTTTGGAACCGTGTTTGATCATACCGGCCTGCTCGTACTGGGTGCCGACCATGTAACCGGTGGTATTGTTTAAAAAAATAATCGGCTTATCGGCTTGATCGCAGAGTTGAAAAAACTGCGCAGCTTTAGTGGCCCCGGCCGGATCGATCGGCCCGTTGTTGCCAATGATTCCACAGCCGATACCATTGATGGACGCCTGCAGACACACCGTCGCGATGCCGTAAGCGGGTTTGAAATCTTCAAATGCCGAATCATCCACCAGGCGCAACACCACCTCGCGCACATCGTAAGGCGTGCGGTAGTCAGTTGGCACAAGCCCGGCCAGCTCATCCGTGCTGTAGCGTGGTTCGGAAAAGGATCGCGCAGGCACGGCCAGGCGTTGATTCCAGTGCAAACCTGCCACCACGCTGCGCGCGATTTGCACGCCATGGGCATCATCTTCTGCCAGATATTCAACCAGCCCTGATGTACTGGCGTGCATTTCGCTGCCACCGAGTTCGCGATCATTTGCCTCTTCACCGGTTGCCGCATGCACCAGCGCCGCACCGGCCAGCGCCGCCATGCCGTTTTTCTTTACTCCGATGACATAGTCGGACAGGCCGGGCATGTAGGCGCCACCGGCTGTCGAGGGACCATGTAAAAGTGCCACAGTAGGAATACCGGCCGCACTGAGCTGTGCCAGGTTATAGAAAACCGCCCCGCCCTGCGCCCACATTTCAACCCGATAATCCATAAGGTTGGCACCGGCACTCTCAACCAGATGAATCAATGGCAGTTTCTGACGCATCGCGATGCGCTGAATGCTCAACACCGCGGGCAGCGTTTCGCTGCCCATCGCACCGGCCTTTATACCGCTGTCATCCACCCACACCATGCAGCGCACCGCACTGACAAAACCGATACCGGCAATTAACGATGAACCGGGGATTGTTTTGCTCTCATCTTCGGTATCTGCCAGGTAGCCCGCCAGCGAATGCAGCTGCAGGAACGGCATACCGGGGTCGAGCAATCGCGCCAGCCGTTCGCGCGGCGTCAGCTGCCCGCGCTGTTCAAAGCGGCTGCGGCGCTGTTCGGATAATTGTGCCGCGCGTGCCTCGAGCGTGCGCAATCGTTCAACCAGCGCCAGCATGGCCTGCCGGTTGTCTGAAAATTCGCTGCTGCCGGTCTGTATCCGGCTGTCAATGCTCAATGCGCGCCCCCTGCAACGTACGCTGTGGATGTCATTAGCCGCGCTTGTCACCTGTGGATAGCCAGACAGCACACGCGGGTCGAATAGTCGCCTTGCCAACATGCTTAACACGACTATTCGCGTCGTACTGTATCACTGGCACAGGTGCACACACAGCGCAGCGTGGCGTGGCGTGCCGATCAGCGGTGGCTGCATGTTATAGTCTCCTCCTATTCCACCGAGGCTTACACTTCGGTACTAGCGTGCGAACACCTGGGACAACGACATGAGCACCACTGATTGGACCTTCGCGTCTGCCAGCGAAATCGCCACCGCGATTGGCCAGAAAAAAATCAGTGCAAGCGAAATGCTGGAGCACTATCTGGCACGCATAGAACAGCACAACCCCGCCCTGAATGCAGTCGTCGCACTGGATGCAGACAACGCCCGCACTGCAGCACGTGCCGCCGATGAGGCCATCGCGCAAGGTCACGATATCGGTCCGCTGCATGGTGTGCCAATGACGATAAAAGAGGCATTCGATATCACCGGCATGCCGACCACCTGGGGCCTGACGGCCTATGCCGATAACATCGCCAGCAGCGATGCGGTTGCCGTGCAGCGCTACCGACAGGCTGGCGCAATTGTGTTCGGCAAAACCAATGTACCCGCCTCGCTGTCGGACTGGCAGTCATTCAATCCGGTCTACGGCACCACCAACAATCCCTGGGATCTCGAGCGCTCGCCGGGTGGATCGTCCGGCGGCTCGGCCTGCGCGCTCGCGGCGGGTTTGTCGGCGCTGGAGACCGGCAGCGACATTGGCGCCTCGATCCGCAACCCGGCTCACTACTGCGGCGTGTACGGACACAAACCGACGTTTGGCATCATCACCTCTCGCGGACACATGCTGCCCGACTGGAGCGGCTATCCGGAACTGGATATCGCTGTAACCGGGCCAATGGCACGCAGCGCCTTCGATCTGCAAACCGCGCTGGCCGCCATGGCCGGCCCGGACGACATCGACGCGACGGGCTGGCAACTGGCCCTGCCGGATTGTGATCGCGCAGCGTTGAAAGACTTCACCGTCGGTATCGTCTACACCGATGAAGAGGCCGAAGTCGATTCTGCAGTGCAAGAACAGCTGCAGGCACTCAAATCATTTCTGGTTGATGCCGGTGCCACCGTCCGCGAACAGCACACCCCGGATATAGACAGCGCTGATGCACACGAAACCTATCTGGCACTGCTGCGCGCCGCGACCTCTGCCGGCGCCGATGACGCCGCTTTTGCCGATCTGCAGGAACGTGCGAAAACCACCGACGCTAAAGCCACGGACTATGTATCCCGAATGATTCGCGGCACCACCATGTCGCATCGCGAATGGTTGTATCGCAACGAGCAGCGCCATCGAATGCGCCTGAAATGGAACGAGTACTTTAGCGACACCGATTTGCTGTTGTGCCCCGCGGCCACCACCGTCGCATTCGAGCACAATCAACAGGGCGAACGCTGGGAGCGAATGATCGACGTTAACGGCAAACCACAACCAACCACAACCGCGTTGTTCTGGGCCGGTTACTCGGGCCATGTGCATTTGCCTTCCACTGTCGCCCCGATCGGCCTGGCTGAATCTCATTCAACGCCGCTGCCAGTCGGTGTGCAGATTATCGGCCCGCAGTATCACGACTATCGCTGCATTCGTTTTGCGCAATTACTCGAACAGCACTTCTACCGCTTTCAGCCTCCACCCAACTACAGCTAGTCATTTAATTATCAGTTGAAGGCTGTTTAATGATTTATCGTTCTATTGTTGGCGGGGCTTTGAGTGCCTTGCTGATTCTGGCCTACGGCGTGGCAGATGCGGCGCTGTGGTTTCGCGGACCACTGAATGAACACATCGCCGTAGCGGTCGCGATCATGGTACTTGGCGCGCTGATTCAGGTGGCAATTATTGGTGGATTCTCGCGCCTGCCCAGCGCACAGGGCGGCGAGCAGGAAGCCATTACCGTTGTGATGGCAGCCATCCTGTTCGATCTGCAGCAACGCGTCAGCGGCGCGCAACTACTGCCCACGGCAATCGCCGCTATTTCACTTGGATCACTGGTACTCGCGTTAACACTTACACTGGGTGCGCGGTATCGAATCGGACGCTATGTACGACTGCTGCCCTTTCCACTGATCGCGGGCTTTCTCGCCGGCAGCGGCATGCTGTTGGTGGTTTTTGCGTTTGGCGTCTTGCATGGCGAAGACCTCAACTGGCAGCAGTTGTTGTCTGTCGAGGGCATCAGCGCCTGGCCAAAGATAGTCGCAGGGTTACTGATGACCGCTATTTTGCTGCTGCTGGCAAAATTCGGCTACGACACCTACGGGCTGCCTTGCGTGTTGCTGCTGGCGGTGCTGCTATTCCACGCAGTGGCACACACAGGCCCGTACGATCTGCAGCAACTGATTGAAGCAAACTGGACTATGACCCGGCAGGTCATGACGGTGAGCTACCCGCCACTGCCTGCGAGCGCTTTGCTGAATATCGACTTTAGCGCCCTGCTGGGCATATCGCCGCAGTTAATATCTCTGGCCGCCGTTGGACTGTTTGCCAACCTGATCAAGCTCAGCGTACTGGAACTGGGTCTGCGCCAGCCAATCGATGAAAACCGCGAGCTCGGCCTGGCTGGCAAAGCCAATTTTCTATGTGCCTTGACCGCTACCACACCCGGCTTTCACAGTGTCAGCCAGACACTGCTGGTTGCTCGCGTGCGCGGCGATGCTCGCCTGAGTGCACTGGTTGCAATCGTCCTTTGCCTGGCAGCGCTGTTTCTTTTTGGTGATCTGTTAACACTGATGCCGCGTTTCGTTTTCTGCGCGTTGTTGATGTGGGTGGGCATCGTTATGGTGCAGGACGGCCTGTTCGCAACCTGGGGCAAGCTGCGATTCTACGAGAGCATGATGATTTTGTTTATCGCGCTCTGCGTGCTTTTTTTCGGCTTCCTGACAGCACTTACGGTAGGCATGTGTTTCGGGCTTTTGGTGTTTGTGTACGAATACAGTCAGCAGGAAGGCGTGCGCAAAATTCGCAATGCCACACAACTGAGAAGCAACGTCGATCGACCAGACGCCGCGCGCGAATGGCTTGAAACCGAAGGCTCGAGAATTGTCATTGTGCGGCTGCATGGCTATCTGTTTTTTGGTAGTGCATCGCGCGCTGTCGATCAGATCTACAATCACCTGAAGCAATACCAGCCCGGTGACATCGAATCCGTAATACTGGATTTTTCACGCGTAACCGATATCGACTCAACCGCCCTGCGCGCTTTTCAATTACTCGGCCTGCGTGCCGAGAGCGATGGCTTTCGTCTTGAAGGCTGTGCTGCATCTGAATCGGTGCAACAAGCGTTCGCACTGGATGGCGCAGACGCCATTACAGGATTCTATCCGCGCCTCGACCCGGCACTGGAGGCCGCCGAGAACAGACTGCTCGCCGCGCGAACAAGCCCCTTGCCCATCCCGAAAAACAACGAGACGACACAAACACTGCTCACGCTATTCGAACGGTATGGCAGCCAGCGATCGCTCACAACAGGCGAATACCTGATGCATACCGGCCGCAACGGCGATGGCATTTACTGGCTGGCAGAAGGCATACTCGATGCCCGCATTCGGGAAATTGATTCGGCCGATGATACAACGCAACCGCAAAACGATCAGGCCGCTTACGTTGCCAACGCCCGTGAACACTCGGCTGGCACCGGCAACAACGCCCACAGTGATGCAACGATACGCGTGAGACGCATGCTGCATGGCGCATTGGTTGGTGAAGTATCCTGGTTACTGGGCACGCCCGCATCTGTTGATGTTATCGCTGCATCCGATGTCGAGGTTTTGCACATCGACCGA
>CAKZSB010000130.1 GCA_937920585.1 uncultured Granulosicoccaceae bacterium
TCCGGGGCCGATGGGCTCGGTGATCACGCCTGCCATGATCGGTCTGGAGAACGCGCCCGATCTGCCTAACGCCTGCACATTGAATGGTCGTTGTGCAGAAGTTTGCCCGATGAGTATCCCGTTACCCGATTTGTTGCGGCGCCATCGCGCCACTGCATGGCGGCGCAAACTGGCTGGGCGCAGGGCGCGAATGGCTACCGCGGCGTGGTCATGGTTTGTGCGGCATCCACGGATCTATCATCGCGCCAGCAAACTCGCAGTGGCGATCCTGCACAGGCTTGGTCGGGCCAATGGCTCGATTGCAAAATTGCCGTTGGCCGGCGGCTGGACTGCCAGTCGTGATCTGCCGGCACCACAGTCTGACACCTTTATGCAGGCATGGCAGAAGCGGGAGCGTGCGCAATGACCAGAGAATCGGTTTTTGCCTCAGTGCGTGCAGCATTGCAAAACGGCGACACTACTGCGCGCGAACCGGACGACGCCTTGCATCGGCGATTGCATACGCCGGCCCCTGGCATACGCCCCGAGGTTGCAGGGGATATTGAGCAGGCATTTTTTAAACGTCTGGATCTGGTGCAAACCAGCTATCAGCAGATTGACAGCATCGCAGACGTGCCTGCTGCGGCCGGCACCTGGCGCCAATCGATTGAGGCGGATGGCGCGATGGCTGTCGCCCCGGCACTGGCGTACCTCGATTGGTCAGGGATTGAGAACCTGCATTTTGGACGCGCGCAGGTCGAGGACAGTTTCGGTGTGTCGACTTGCCGAGCAGGCATAGCGGAAACAGGCGGCGTGCTGCTGGCTGGCACTGCTGACGAACCTGCCACGCTCGCATTTTTACCTGAAAACCATATCGTTGTGATCCGTCGCGAGCAACTCGTGCGGCACATCGAGGACGTATGGCCATTGCTGCGTGCCAGCAATGCGCCCCTGCCGCGTTCGATCAATTTCAACACCGGTCCGTCTCGCACTGCCGATATCGAGCAAACACTTGAAATTGGCGCGCACGGGCCGCGGCGCATGCACTTGCTTTACATTCGAAGCAACGGAGCAGCCTGATGCCTTACGGCTATGTGATTGCACAAATAAATGTGACTGATGCGGAAGCTTATCCGCGCTATGTAGAACTCGTTCAACCGACCATTGAACATTTTGGCGGAGAGTTTCTGGTTCGCGGCGGACGCAGCGAGAGTTACGAGGGCGTGCCGCCCGGTGATCGCAACGTGATCATTCGCTTTCCGTCGTATCAGGCCGCCCGTGACTGGTATCACTCCGAACTCTATGCCGATGCCAGGCAGCTGCGGATGGCAGCATCAACCAGTGTGCAAACGATAGTTGAAGGGGTGTGAGCATTCGCTACTGCAGCAGAGGTTCCAGCGCTGGCCAGACGTTATCCAGCATCAGCTGTTGTGCCTGTTTGTTTGGATGAATGCCGTCGTCCTGAAAATAATCCGGGTTGAGGGCAAAGCCCTCGAGTAAAAATGGTACCAGAGCAGAATTGGTTTCACTGGCTACCAGCGGAAAGCTTTCGCTGAACATGCGGGCGTAGGCAGCACCGTAGTTGACGGGAATCTGCATACCCACAAGCAAAGCCTGCGAGCCTGCGTTTGATGCCAGCTCAACCATTTCGGTCAGGTTGCTGCGCAGCTTTTTAATCGAGAGCCCGCGCAAACCGTCGTTGCCTCCCAGTTCGATTATCACCACGGCGGGTTGGTGCTGCTCGAGCAAATCGGCCAGGCGGCTCAGGCCGTTGGCGCTGGTATCGCCGGTAATACTGCTGTTTACGACTTTGTACGGCAGCTTTAGATCGAGCAGCCTGTTTTGCAGCATTGCAGCCCATCCATCCGAAATCGACAGGCCATAAGCTGAGCTCAGGCTGTCACCGAGGATCAGAATATTATTGGTTGTGGTCGTGGCTTTTGTCGTCGCCCAGGCTGACGGGCCGGCTCCGAGCAGCATCATTGCGCACGCGATGGCGCCAAGCAGTCTGGCGGTCTTTGACATTGCCGAGCGGATGACGCTTGTTATTTTGTACATGGCCTTCATCATTCGTAAAACGTGGGGGTGTACCAACCAGACCCAAGAGTAGACGATGAGCGTAATAGAAGCCCGCAATTTGCAGAAACGTGTACAGACGACCAATGGCGAGCTCGCCATTTTGCGGGGTGTCAACATGTCTGTTGCCGCCGCGGAGGCGGTGGCAATTGTCGGGCCGTCCGGGTCTGGCAAGTCGACGCTGCTGGCGCTGTTGGCCGGGCTGGACTCGGTCAGCGATGGCGAGGTCATGCTGCTGGGCGAGGCGCTGCACGCCCTGGATGAGGATGCCCGCGCAGCGGTTCGGGCCGGCAAGGTCGGATTTGTGTTTCAGTCCTTCCAGTTGCTGCCCGGTCTCACCGCGCTCGAAAATGTCATGCTGCCGCTGGAGCTTGCCTCGCGAGGTGATGCACGCGAGCTAGCCGCTCGGCAACTGCAGGCAGTCGGGCTGGCTGATCGCGAACATCATCTGCCGGCGCAATTATCTGGCGGCGAGCAGCAGCGCGTGGCGATAGCGCGCGCTTTTGTGGCTGCCCCGCAAGTCCTGTTTGCCGACGAACCGACCGGCAATCTGGATCAGGCAACGGGCGAGACGATCGTCGATCTTATGTTCAGTCTGCGCAGCGAGCAACAATGCTCGCTGGTGCTGGTGACGCACGATTCGTCTCTGGCGCAGCGATGTGATCGGGCCGTCACGATGACCGATGGCGTGCTGCAATGATGGCGACCGCCTGGTCGCTGGCAATGCGACAACTGCGCCGCGATATCCGCCTGTCAGAATATGTGGTGGTGTTTTGTGCGTTGGTGCTGGCCGTCGCAGCGCTCACTTCAGTTGGCTTTTTCGCCAATCGGGTAGAGCGGGCGATGGTTTCGCAGGCATCGACGCTGCTGGCCGCGGACCTCGTCGCCAGATCCAACAATCCGGTGCCAGATGCCGTGGCGGCGCAAGCGGCTCAGCGCGGCATTCGAAGCGCACGTCTGACCGAATTCCCGAGTGTGATTTTAAACGAAAGCGGCGATACCGCACTGGTCTCGGTGAAGGCAGTTGCGGGTGACTATCCGCTGCGTGGCGAATTGTTGCTGTCGGATGAGCTCTATGGCGCGACGCGACAAATCGCAGGCCCCCCGCAACCGGGTGAAGTGTGGGTGGATTCAAGATTGCCCGGAACCCTGCCGGTTGAGCCGGGCCAGCAGCTATCGCTGGGTGATATCAGCGTCGCTGCCAGCGCGTTCATCGCCTATGAGCCGGATCGCGCAGGCGATGTCTTCCAGATGGCACCGAGGGTGATCATGGCGGCGGAAGATCTGCCTCGTGCCGGCCTGCTTGGCGAG
>CAKZSB010000131.1 GCA_937920585.1 uncultured Granulosicoccaceae bacterium
CAGTGCGGTGATCACAAGCATCGCAATGCCGTACATGATGGTTTGATTCAGACCCAGCATCATCACCGGCATGGCCAGCGGAATTTTCACCTGCCACAGCAACTGGCGTTTGGTTGTGCCGATCATGGTGGCGGCTTCGAGAACATCTTCAGGCACATTGCGCAAGCCGTGTTCAGCATAGCGAATCGCCGGCACACAGGCATAGGCGATGATCGCGAGCAGGGCGGTGAAGTCACCGATTTTAAAAATCATTACAAACGGGATCAAAATTACAAACAACGGCATCGTTTGCAGTGTGTCGTTAAAAGGCCGCACAATCTTCGACACAGTGTCGTTGTAGGAGGCCCATATGCCAATGCTGGTGCCGAGGACAAATGAAATCAGTACCGCAATGCCGCATAGATACACCGAAAGCATGGCTTCGGGCCAGTTGCCAGCCGCAACAATAAACGCAAGTCCTGCCAGTGTGCCGAACGCCAGTTTCGCGCCGCCGGTTTTCCATCCGGCCACAGCGCCGACCAGCAACACCGCCGGCCACGGCATATTGGTTAAGCCGATATAGAAAAAGATCGCGAACAGAATAATGGCGATACCCACCGAATTGCCCCAGCGTCGTGCACTGAGTATGGCGATCACGATGATCGCTGCGGCGTAAATAATTTTGTGAGTCTGGGTCAGTTCAAAACCCCAGGTGAACGGACTCACAGCCTGTTGCAAACCAATCTTGGTGGGCAGCATCAGATAGAAAAACGCGAACTTTTTAATCGTTTCGATTTCGCTGCGAAAGTTAGCCACCAGCCAGGTCAGGCTTTCGTTCATGGTTCTGGCGGGGCTGAACTCCCACGCGGCGGGCCACTGTTGCAGCGCGTTGAACAGTTGCGCCAGTGCAAATACCGCTATGGCACCGATCAGGGCAATCAGCCAGTAGCGATAGCGGCTCCAGATGCCGGTATTCTTTGGATCGTATTCGCCGGAGTGTGCGGCCAGCCCGAAGGTGATGCGATCGATCACCATCGCCATCAGCGCGATAACCATACCCGCCAGCAGGCTTTCGCCAAATTGTGCTTTGCGTATGGTCGACAACACTTCCCAGCCAATGTCTTCTGTGCCGCCAATAATCGATGCGATAATCACCATGCTGAGCGATGCCATGGTCGCCTGATTCACGCCAAGCAGTAATTGTTTCAGGGAATTGGGTACGCGCACCTGCCAGAACAGCTGGCGCGGGCTGGCACCGGACATCAAACCGGATTCAATGATCTCTGCCGGTACGGATCGCAGGCCAACGATCGTATTACGCACCATAGGTGGAAACGAATACAGCACACTGGCCACCAACCCCACCACAGTGCCAAAGCCAAAAAGCAACAGGATGGGCAACAGATAGGCGAAAACCGGCACGGTTTGCAGCATATCCAGAGTGGGCATAATGACTCGCTCGGCGCGCGGTGACCTGAAGCCCCATACTCCGAACGCGAAGCCTGTAACGATCGCAAAAGGTACCGAGATGGCCACCAGTGAAAGCGTGTTCATGCTTTCTTCCCAATAGCCAATCACTACCATATAAAGCACCGATAGCAGTGTAAACAGGGCGAGGCGCCAGCCCGAGGCGGCAAACGCAACCACGCAAAACAAAAACGCCGTAACGCCCCAGGGCAGGGACTGCAGCACGTGGCGCACGCCTTTGATCGGCCACTCCAGCAGCCAGGAGATTCCGCGGAAAAACCAGCCCAGGTATTTGATCAGCCAGTCCATGACTGCATTCAGCCAGTCGCTGAACGGCACGCGCCATTCAGCCGGGTATTTGGTCATCCACTCCCAGTTGCCCTGCCAGGCGATGCATAGCAGCGTGATGGCAATGACAACGAGCCAGTGAAAAGCATCGCGATCAAATTTGAAACCCATCACTCGCGCCCGGCATCGGCGAAATGATCGCTGCAACCCTGCGACAGTGACGACAGAATGCTGTGGGCGGTGGCAACGCCCAGTACTTCGCCGTTCGAATCTTCAACTACCAGTCCCTCCGGGTGATCCGCCAGATAGGCCATCAGGCCTTCGATCAGGGTGTCGCCCGGCACGCGTCGAATCCCTTCGATCGAGCCGCTTGGTGGTTCGGCGATGTCGGCTGCATGCAGCACAGATTCCCATGGCACATCGGTAGTGAAATCGCGCACGTAGTCGTCAACGGGATTGAGGATCAGGTCGACCGGGCGGCCGATTTGCACGACTTCGCCATCGCGCATAATCGCCATTCGATCGGCCAGGCGCAGGGCCTCGTGAAAATCGTGGGTAATAAATACAATGGATTTTTTCAGCACCGACTGGATGCGCAAAAATTCATCCTGCATCTGCTTTCGAATCAGTGGATCGAGTGCCGAGAAAGGTTCATCCAGGAACCAGACATCCGGCTCCACCGCCAGCGAGCGGGCAATGCCAACGCGTTGCTGCTGTCCACCGGAAAGTTCTTTTGGATAATTCGATTCACGCCCCTGCAGACCGACCAGCTCGATCACCCGGTTGGCCTGTGCGTAGCGTTCGGTTTCGCCAACGCCCTGCAGCTTGAGCGGAAAGGCGATGTTGTCGATCACGTTCAGATGCGGCATCAGGCCGAAGCTTTGAAACACCATGCCCATCTTGTGACGGCGGATGTCGATCAGCTCTGCTTCGGATTTCTTCAGCAGGTCTTCACCGTCGAGCAGCACTTCGCCAGCGGACGGTTCGACCAGGCGCGACAGGCAGCGAACGATGGTGGACTTGCCCGAACCCGACAGCCCCATGATGACGAAGATCTCGCCAGCGTGTACGTCAAAACTGACATTGGCATTGGCGACGATCTGGCCGGCGTCGCGGATCGATTGCGCGTGCGCCAGCGGATCGGTCTGCAACCGTGCGGGGTCGGCAAAAAATTGCGCCACGTCATCGCCGTAGACCTTCCAGACGTTGCGACAGGACAGCTTGATCTCGCGCTGCTCGTCGTCGTCCTGTCTCATGCTGGTCCTCTCGGTGGCTGCCGGCTGACCGGCGGTGTGCAATGGCTGAAT
Source organism: uncultured Granulosicoccaceae bacterium (assembly GCA_937920585.1). Lineage (GTDB taxonomy): Bacteria > Pseudomonadota > Gammaproteobacteria > Granulosicoccales > Granulosicoccaceae > CAKZSB01. The sequence goes on from CAKZSB010000131.1 coordinate 3,042, forward strand.
GATCGGGGAACTTGCAAGCGGGGCGACGTCCGCCGCCCCGCGGTTACTATCAAAAAACTACTTCATCGCGTCAGCGATCCAGCCTTCCCAGGTGCTCTGGTTCGCGTCGAGCCACTCGGCGACGACGTCATCCAGAGGTCGACCCTTGTTGTCGATCTCCAGAATCGCCTTGTTTTCATCATCGTTGGTGAGCTGGTAGGCGGTCAGCATCTTGAATGCCGCGGGCCACTTTTCCTCGAAACCACCCCAAACGACCTTGTCGACGCTGGCTTGCTGAAAACCGCAGGCCGTGTCTTTGCTTTGCGATTCTTCAACGCACTCACCTTCAACCGCGTTCCACTCAACCCAGTTGAAATCGAAATCGGCAAACATCCAGTGCGGCTGCCAGAACATCATGATGATGGGCTCTTTCGCAGCGTAGGCTGATTTGAGCTCGGCAACCATCGCGCCTTCGCTGCCGCCCGGTACCGGTTCGAAAGGCATATCGATGCTGGCGACCACATCGCGCGAACGCGTGCCCCAGTCAGCCGGGTAGGTGATCAGGCGGCCCTTGGGGAAAGTTTCGGCAGAGGCGAAGGCCTGAGTGCATTCATAGAGCGCCTTGTAGCTTGGCAGGCCAGGGCATTTCTCTTCCATATACGGCGGGTAGATCCAGCCCTCTTTGGGCTCGAGGCCGAGCTCGCCGAGTACCACAATCTCGCCGGCTTCAACGGCCTTGGGGTAGATATCGCCGATATTGTTGGTCCAGACCTCGGTCTGCAAGTGCAGATTGCCCTGCTGCAGGCCCGCGTGCTGTGGCAGCGCGCCGGCACTGACGTATTCGATGTTGTAG
>CAKZSB010000132.1 GCA_937920585.1 uncultured Granulosicoccaceae bacterium
TTCCCCGACCGGCCGATAGCCGGATTAGCAATAGCAACGGAGAATCGCCATGTACTCCCAGGGTCTGATCGGCGCTGATACAAAAGCCGACGAAACACCGGAATTCCTGGCCGCTTTTCAGGCCAGAATCGACGCCGAAGAAAAGATTGAGCCCAACGATCCCATGCCACAGGCATACCGCAAGACACTAGTGCGGATGATCAGTCAACATGCGCACTCCGAGATTGTCGGCATGCTGCCCGAGGGCAACTGGATCACTCGCGCACCCTCGCTGCGTCGCAAAATCGCGTTGCTGGCCAAGGTGCAGGATGAAGGCGGTCACGGGCTGTACCTGTACTCCGCGGCTGAAACGCTGGGCACTTCACGCGAACAGATGACCGCGGATCTGCTCAGCGGCAAGGCCAAGTACTCCTCTATCTTCAACTACCCCACCCCGACCTGGGCTGACATCGGCGCGATCGGCTGGCTGGTAGACGGTGCCGCGATCATGAATCAGGTGCCGCTTTGCCGATGTTCCTATGGGCCCTACGCGCGAGCGATGATCCGCGTCTGTAAGGAAGAGAGCTTTCACCAGCGCCAGGGTTATGAACTGATGTGCTCCCTGGCCGCCGGCAATGACGACCAGAAAGCGCTGGCTCAGGACGCGCTGAATCGCTGGTGGTGGCCGTCGCTGATGATGTTTGGCCCGCCCGACACCGACAGCCAACACTCCGACCAATCGATGAAGTGGAAAATCAAACGCTTCACCAACGATGAACTGAGACAGAAATTCGTCGATGCCACCGTGCCACAGGCCGAACTGATCGGGCTGTCGATGCCGGATCCCGCGCTGGTCTGGAATGCAGACAAAAACAACGGCGAGGGCGGCTACGACTACGGCGAGATCGACTGGGATGATTTCTGGCGTGTCGTGAAAGGTCACGGACCGATGAACAAGGATCGTCTGGCAGCGCGAAACAAAGCCTGGGAAAACGGTGCCTGGGTTCGTGATGCCGCACTTGCGCACGCACAAAAACACGCAGAACACAAAGCACCCATGACGGCGGCACACGCATGAGCGACTCCATACAGATGACCCCGCTGTGGGAAGTTTTTATCCGCCCGCGCAGCGGACTGCACCATAAACACGTGGGAAGTTTGCACGCCGCCGACGCCGAGATGGCGTTGCAGGCGGCGCGCGACGTCTACACCCGCCGCGAGGAAGGCAATTCAATCTGGGTGATGCGTGCCGATCAGATCACCGCATCGGATCCGGTGAACAGCGACTCCAATTTCGATCCGGCGGCAGATAAAATCTACCGCCACCCCAGCTTCTACGACATACCCGACGAAGTGGGCCACATGTGATGCAAGCCGAGGCGAAATCAACCGGCCTGCAACAGGCACTCTTTGACGTGGCCCTTCAGATTGGCGATGACCACCTGATCCTCGGCCATCGATTGTCCGAGTGGTGTGGCCACGCACCAACGCTCGAAGAAGATCTGTCGATGCCGAACATGGCGCTGGATCTGATTGGTCAGGCCAGTGCACTCTACACATGGGCGGCAGAGCTTGAAGGCAAGGGCCGCAGCGAAGATGACATCGCCTACCTGCGCACCGATCGCGAGTATCGCAACTGTCTGCTGGTAGAACGGCCTAACACCGATTTCGCCCACACCATGCTTCGCCAGCTGTACTTTTCAACCTATATGCGGGCTTTCTGGGCTGAAAACCTCGACAGCCCCGACCCGGTGTTTTCAGGCATTGCCGGCAAGGCAGTCAAAGAGACCACCTACCATATCCGGCATTGCGGCGAATGGATCATCAGGCTCGGCGACGGCACCGATGAAAGCGCCTCCAGAATGCAGGCAGCCGTCGACGCTCTGCACGCCTACACCGGCGAGCTGTTCATCGACACCGATGGTCGCAAAGCCTGCATCGACGCTGGCACCATTAGCGCCAGTGCGAATATACAAGCCAGCTGGCAACAGACCATCGACGAGGTGTTTTCGCTGGCGAAACTGACCGCACCGGAGGTACCCTGGCCACAGACCGGCGGACGCGAGGGCCTGCATACCGAGGACTTCGGCTACCTGCTCACTGAATTGCAGTACATGCAGCGCGCCTACCCGGGAGCGAAATGGTAATGGCTCAGGATGACACCCTCACCCGCGCCAAAGCGGTCGCCGCGCAAGTGCCCGATCCGGAATTGCCGTTCCTGACTGTCGCCGACCTGGGAATTTTGCGTGACGTCAGCATTGATGAAACCGGCACCGTCGTCGCCACCGCATCACCTACTTACAGCGGCTGCCCGGCGGTGCGGGTGATCGAAGAATCCATTGAAAAAGCCCTGCGCGACGCTGGCTTCCAGGCCCGCGTTGAACGTGCGATGTCACCGCCCTGGAGCAGCGACTGGATCACCGCGGAGGGGCGGCAGAAATTGCGCGATAACGGTATTGCCCCGCCGGGGGAAAGCACTAGTGGCATGCCCGTGATGTTTGCCAAAAGCAGCGTCACCTGCCCGGCATGTGACAGCACCGAGACCGAAAAGGTTTCGGAATTTGGCTCAACGCCCTGCAAGGCACAATATCGTTGCAGGCAGTGTCTCGAGCCATTCGATTACTTCAAGTGTATCTGAGCTAGCAAACCTATGGCCGCCCCCCGCTTTCACGATCTGGCTATTGCCGCAGTTCGCCCGCAAACAGAAACCGGCGTCGCACTGACCTTTGAAGTGCCCGTCGCACTGCTCGACGAATTCAGCTTCACTCCGGGACAATACCTCACGCTTCGCGCAGACATCGCCGGTGAGGATGTCAGGCGCTCGTATTCCATCTGCTCCTCCACTTGCCATGCCGATCGGCTGGAAGTAGGTATAAAACAGGTTGTTGGTGGATTGTTCTCCAACTACGCGATGGATTTGAAACCCGGTGAAAAGTTGGCGGTAATGCCACCTCAGGGCCGTTTTACCGCTGAAATCGGCGGCCGGCACCGCTACCTGCTGATCGCTGCCGGCAGCGGCATTACCCCCTGTCTGTCGATCGCAAAATCAGTGCTGGCCAACGAGCCAGACAGCCAGGTGGAATTGCTGTACGGCAACCGCACGACGAGCTCGGTGATGTTTCGCGAAGATCTTGACGACCTGAAGGATCAATACATCGAGCGGTTTGTATTGACCCACGCGCTGAGCGCCGAGCGACAGGATACCGAGCTACTCAATGGCCGGCTGACAACAGATAAAATCAAACAACTGATAAACGCCGACCTGCTGCACCCTGATAAGTGCGATCGCATCTATCTCTGCGGCCCTGAGGAAATGATCGAGCAATGCAAACAGGCACTGCTCGACTGCGACATCGCACCGGAAAAGATTGCGATAGAGCTTTTCACCACGGACAAATCTCGCAAGCTCGCCGGGCAACCAGCAGCGACAACAAATTCCAGCGCCAGGCAAAGTGGTGCAACCGTTACCATCATTCACGATGGTGCAGCGCGGGATATTGTTGTCGATGGCGCGCAGGATACCGTGTTGTCTGCGGCACAGCGCGCCGGGATGGACTTGCCGTTCTCCTGCGCCGGCGGCATGTGTTGCACTTGCCGATGCAAAATCGTCAGTGGCAATGCGTCTATGGATTTAAATTATTCGCTGGAAAAATGGGAAATCGAAGCCGGCTTCACACTGGCCTGCCAATCCCGCCCCGACAGCGAAAAACTCGTCCTCGATTTCGACGCGAGCTGACGACTGTATGAATGTCACGATTATAGGCTGTGGCGATGTCGGCTTGCGCTGCGCCACGCTGCTACGCGATCAACACAGCATCACCGCGGCTCGTCGCAATGCCGACAGCCTGCCGGCCTGGAGCAATCCACGCTCCTGTGATGTCGGCGATCCAGCCTCGCTCGGCTGGCTTGCGAATCATTCAGTCGACGTAGTTATCTACTCGCTGGCAGCCGCCTCATTTCGCGATGAAGACTACAGGCTGGCCTACGTTAGCGGCGTGGAAAACGTGCTGCGCGCACTGGCCGGCAATCAGCAGGCGTTAAAGCGCTTTATTTTTGTATCCTCCACCGGTGTCTATCATCAGAACGACGGCTCGGTAGTGAATGAGACTTCCGCCACCGAACCCGCCCGATTCAATGGCCAGCGAGTGCTTGAAGGCGAACGCCTGGTCAAGGCGACTGGCATAGGCACCAGTGTTCGATTCAGTGGCATCTACGGTCCCGGTCGGCTGCGCATGATAAATCGCGTGGCGTCCGGAAATTTCACCCCGCCAGCAAAATCATCCCTGACCAACCGCATTCATGTCGATGACTGCGCAGGGGCGCTGGCACATCTGGTCAGCCTGCTCCAAAAAAGTGACATCGAGGATTGCTACCTCGCCTCCGACGATCGCCCCGCATCGACGACCGAGGTCGAGTCTTTCATCGCTGCCGAACTTGGACTGCAGTACGCGCCCGACGGCACCCAACCAACGGATTCAGGTAAGCGCATAGCCGGCAGCAAGCAGTGCTCGAATGCCCGTTTGCGGGCGAGCGGCTTCGAATTTCAATTCCCCAGTTTCGAAGCTGGCTACCGACACCTGATCCAGACGCTGTAGGGCTCTGAAAAGACTGGGAAAATTACCGCGGTGATTCACACCGAAGGTGGTAGCATCTAGAGGCGGACCTGTTTTCGTTGACGTGAACTCATGCCTGAAGATTCTATGCAAGCCAATTGACCAATCAACGACATAAAAGTTTAACACTATGTAACCGTGTCACAATAACATTACGAACTGTTAATCAGGTATAGTATTCCCACTGGGAGCAATCCCGGCAGGATTCGCGGCCGATTCACAACGGACTGCAACCATCGACGCACATACCATTTACAGGGGCGACAAAGCATCTGATTCGCGAGTCACCCCCGCCATTACGCTGATGGCGACAGTAGCGGCGGAGTGCCGCGGAGACACACTCTATGCACCCAATCAGGAACCTCATTGATGCGGTTCGACAGTTCAGACTGACACGACGTTACGATTACCCTGTACTGTTCTTTCTCGTGCAATCTGTGATCACGCTGACCAAATTTTCCATACTGGTGGCGGTCTTTGTAGCCGGATATTTATTCATCGAGGAGCAATTTACGCCCGAACAATACAACGATACGATTGTCGCCAACCCCGGCCCGACAGTGATCGCCGACGCCAATCCAGTAACTGGTGCCATCGCAAAAACAGTTGCAGCCACCCGCACGCCGGAATCAAAAACAGACAACGGCACCATCGCCCCGGGTCAGGAGCCTGCTTTCGCCGCCGCAAACAGGCAGAATCTGGCCACTGGCACAACCTCGTTCGCAGAACCGATCGCCCCCGATTCGGCGATTGCACTTCTGCTCGCCAAACTGGATCAGACTCGCAGCGAGTCCGCCGACCTCGATGCAGACGAAACAGCAAACCGGGAGGTTCACTATCGCGCTCGCGTGCAGTGGACTAACGTCAGACGCGAGCCCTCTGCTGCAGCGCCAATCATTGTCTCTCTGGATACCGATCAGGAAGTACGTATCGTGATGCAAAAAGGCAGCTGGGTTCAGATTCAATCCGATGAAATCGATACAAAAGACGGCTACGTGCTGGCCTCTTTGCTCGAGCCCGTCGATCGCGGAGTTCGATAGCTCGGCAGTCAGGTCTCCAGGCCATCACACGCGCTAAAAACTAACCTGCAAACACCTGTGCCGACGATCGGCGCAGGCGATACAATTGCGTTCTGTCTCACAAGCTGTCGCTTTTGGATCCGCAATGCCCAACGCGCTTTACGATGCCCTGTTTAAACCGCATCAAAACAACTCCGCCGCCTTCCTGCGCACGCCGGATCAGGCCGACTACAGCTATCAGCAATTTCTGGCGCTGGCTGCACAGATCGCCAACACCCTGGTTGCCGCGGGCACGCAACCCGGAGACCGGGTCGCCGTACAGGTACACAAGTCTGCCCAGGCACTGGCTCTGTACGCAGCCTGTGTGCAATGCGGCGCCGTGTACCTGCCACTGAATACCGCCTACACAGCAACCGAAGTTGAGTATTTCGTCAACGATGCAGAACCTGGCGTCGTGGTTTGCAACGGCGATGCACACGACGCACTGGCACCCATTGCACAGCGCGTCGGCGCGAAGGTCTTAACCCTGAATGCGGATGGCAGCGGCACCCTTAGCGATGCCGCCGCCACAACGTTGACCACCTTTGCCACTGTCGACAGAACCGCTGACGACCTCGCGGCAATTCTGTACACCTCCGGCACCACCGGGCGCTCCAAGGGCGCGATGATGTCGCACAAAAATTTGCTGTCGAATGCACAAACACTGGTCGACTACTGGCAATTTAGTGAAAGCGATGTCTTGCTGCACGCGCTGCCGATTTACCACACACACGGTCTTTTTGTCGCCAGCAACGTAACCCTGCTGGCCGGCGCCTCGATGATCTACCTGCCCGCTTTCAATGTCGATCAGATGATCGAACAGCTACCCGCCAGCACCAGCATGATGGGCGTCCCCACCTTTTATACCCGGCTGTTGGACGACGCTCGTTTCGACCGCCAGCGCAGCGCTCATATGCGCCTGTTTATTTCCGGCAGTGCACCACTGCTGGCCGAAACCCACGAGGCATTTGAAGCGCGAACCGGACACCGGATTCTGGAACGCTACGGCATGACCGAGACCAACATGAACACGTCGAACCCCTACGATGGCGAGCGCCGCGCCGGCACTGTGGGTTTCCCTTTGCCCGGCGTATCATTAAAAATAACTGATCCGGAAACCGGCGCACCGGTCGCGCGCGGCGAAGTCGGCATGCTGGAAGTCAGCGGGCCGAATGTATTCAGGGGATACTGGCGAATGCCCGAGAAAACTGCCGAAGATCTGCGCGAGAACGGCTATCTGATCACCGGCGACCTGGGCCGCATGGATGAGGACGGCTACGTACATATTGTCGGGCGCAACAAGGATCTGGTGATCTCAGGCGGATTCAACATTTATCCGAAAGAAATCGAACTGGTACTCGACGAGCAGCCAGGCGTACTGGAATCAGCCGTGATTGGCGCACCGCACCCGGATTTTGGCGAAGGGGTTGTGGCACTGCTGGTCGCCAGTGACGCCATTGACCTGGAACAGATCAAGGCCACCGTCGCTGGCTGCCTGGCAAAGTTTAAACAACCCAAGCTCTATTTTGTTATCGACGAACTGCCGCGCAATACCATGGGGAAAGTGCAAAAAAACAAGCTGCGCGATGCCCATGCAAATGCCTTCAAGCCAGGCTGATATTTGTTTGCTACAACATTGACCCATTTTTGCCCGCCGCAGAACTTCATTGACAGAACCTGAGCAGCCTTATGTCGCATTCATCGGCAATACCATTGCCGGCAGAGGCTCTATTGTCGAGTTGGCCAGCTTGTGCAAAGCGAAACTGGACGCCGGTGAAAAAAATCGCATAGCCATTTTCGACAACAAAACCGGCCGCCCCGTCGATGTGGATTTTCGCGGCACGCCAGAGCAAATGCTCAACACACTGGCCCGCCGGCACGCAACCAGCGAATCACCTGCGGCCAGCGAGCCTGCGAAGGCCCGCGCGATAACTGGCGAAGTCTCTCTGCTACCGCGTCACTGGGATTGGTTGCGTCAAGGCCGCGGTGGCACCTCGGCAACTTTGCGCAGATTGATCGACAGTGAACGAAAACGGGACGCGGGCGAACGCGCCATCCAGCAGGTGGTGGAGACGACGCATCGCTTCATTTGGGATATGGCCGGTGACGAAGCGGACTTTGAAGCTGCCACCCGCGCGCTTTTCGCCCATGACTTCGCACGATTCGAATCTTTGATTCAAGCCTGGCCAGCCGACATTTGTACGCAGACCCTGCACTACCTGCACGCAGCACGATAAAGCACCAAATCTAACTCACCTGATTGGGCACAGTCTCGCCGTTAAAGAACGCGCGCAGATTGTCCACTGCCATCATACCCATCGACTCTCGCACCTCCAACGACGACGTACCCAGGTGCGGCAGCAGGGTTACATTGGGCATTTGCCGCAGGCGCGCCGGCACGGCGGGTTCGTTTTCATAGACATCGAGCCCGGCCGCATACAGTTCACCCGACTCGAGCGCCGCGATCAGGGCCTGCTCATCAATCACTTCACCGCGCGCGGTATTGACTAACACGGCATGCGAACGCATGGCAGCCAGTTCTTTCGCGCCGATCAGATGCAGGGTTTCCCCACCGCCCGGCACGCAGATCTGCACGACATCGGCGCGCTCCAGAACCGCCACGATCGATTCGAGCTGCTGAGCGCCCGGCACGGTTGAATCCTGCACCGCAGATCGATTGAAAAACACTACCGACATGCCAAAGCCGAAGTGCGCGCGCCTGGCAACCGCCTTGCCAATCCGGCCCATGCCGATCACACCCAGCGTCTTGCCAGTGACGTGCTGGCCCAGCAGCTGGGTGGGATGCCAGCCTTGCCAGAGCCCGTCGCGAACGAGTTTTTCCCCTTCACTGGCGCGCCGACACGCCATCAACATCAGCATCGTGGCGATATCGGCAGTTGCATCGGTGACCGCGCCCGGCGTATTGCTGACCACAATCCCCACGGCAGTCGCCGCGCTGACATCGATATGACTATATCCCACGCCAAAGTTGGCCAGCATGCGGCATTGCTGCGACGCCTCGAAAGCTTCGGCCCGCAACTGATCACCGAGTGTTGGCAGCAGTGCATCATAGGATTGCATCAGCTCGCGCAATGCGGCGGCATCGAGCGCTGTGTTCTGATCGCGCACGGTGAGTTCGAAGTGACTATCCAGCACCTCGGTAACTTTCTGTGCCATGGGTCGAGTGACGTAAAGCGATGGCCGCTTCATAGTGGTGTCCCGTGCTTGAGTGTTTTTGCCCGCTGAGGGTGCAGCATCCGGCCGAACCCTAATCGATCGACTGGCCGATGCAACAGTACCTGTCGGCAGAAACACAAAGTCCAGTCACATCGCGGCGATTCAGGACTCCGGGTACAACACCGGCAGATTGTCAGCAGCTCGATTTTTGCGCTGCCGCTTACGTGCCAGTTTCAGCGCCCTGAGCAAACCTTTTCGCTGCACAGGCGAAAGCTGGGTTGCATCGTCGGCGTTGTAGAGCGCGGCGTCGAGTTGCTGCACATGGGGTGCGAGCGACGGCTCGAGTTGCGCCAGTTGCTCAAGCCTGAAAGCGCTGCCGTATCGCGTTGCGATCCATGCCACGATCGCCCGGCGTATTTCAATGGCTTGTCCGCGGCGCACGCAGCGCTGCAAATCACGCCACCGCTGAGACTCGCTACCGACCTCGCGTGCGCTGGCAGATCCTCGCTTTAGACGCCGAAGATTGCGCCACAGGATACCGGTCGTCACCAACAGGCAAGCGACGAGCAGCGCCAGCGCCGCGATTACTTTCACCAACGTGCCCGATCTGTCAGAGGCGGCACCCGTCGCTGCCGGTTGTACCGCAATTGTCTCGGCTGGCAGCGTGGCGACTTGCCAGCGCTGTTGTCGCGTATCCCACCAGTTGACAGACAAGGCCGGAATTTCAATTGACCCGGCGCGCGCTGCCAGCAACGTCATCGACTGATGCAGGGTTCCCGTCAGCCCACCGACATCTTCAGTCTCTGTCAGCCGCGGCTGTGCCGGATAAACTCGCAACGGCTCGTTGGCTGCCAGTTCAATCGGTGGTATGGCCGCCGCGTACTGGCCGACGGCAGTAATGCTCACTTCGCGCTGAAACGGTTCACCGACAGTGAATACATCGGATTTTTGCAGCCACTTCGAGCGAATCTGTACATCGCTGGCCGGAAACCACACGTTGTCGCTCGCGGGTGCCGGCTGCACCTCAATTGCCAGTTCATCGCTACTCGCATCGATGCGTGGATTTCCACCTGGTGCTCTGGCACCATTTTCAAGCACCGGCACCGGCATTCGCCCGCTGAACGCCAGAGCCGGTATTCGCACCGTACCTGGCCGTGACGCAAACAACGAGTACACCGTCACGGTTTCCAGTGTTTCGCTGTCGTCGGTCAGTTGCTGCTGCTCCAGTCGATCCACAGGCTGCAATCGCACATTCGCAACCTCAAGTTTGTCGCCCGTTATGCTAAAAGCCTCCACCGGTGCACTGACGACGACAGTCAGCAGAATCTGCTGATTGACGAAGGCCCGCGTGCGATCGGCTGACACACTAACCTGCATGGCGGCAGCCTGCCCCACCGTTGAGTAAAGGCAGTTTACAACCGCGACCAGCCACAACAGCCGCAGCGCAGCGCCGACCGGTTTACGTGATATCGCTTGCCGATCCATCAATAGTTCATCACCGGCGGGATCTCTTGCGCTGCTCGAAGCTGCGCTTCATAGTGAAACTTTCTTCGCAGGTAACCTCCCGGGTCCTGCGGCAATTCGCGCAGCCATTGCTCGCTGTAGGGATTGAGTACACGATTGTCACTATCCTCTACTGCAGGGGAAGCGTCGTTGGCCGGCCGATCGCCGTCGAATGCTTCGCCATCCACCGGCGGTGCCGCTACCGGCTGTGCGTCATTGGCAGGTTCACTGGAGATTTCATCGCCGGGTGCGGCGGGCCGATTACCACTCTGGCCGCCCGCCTGCAGCGCTTGCTGGGCAAGCGATTGCCCTTCGCCGGTGGCACCGCCAACACGTTGCTGGGGCGAGTCCGATGCGCGTTGCTGATTCGGTGGAGGATCTGATGCGGACTCCTGCTGCGGTTGATCGCCATCATCACTACCGGCACTCTGGCGCCTTTGATTTTCACTGTTCTCAGGCGACTCCAGAATGCCCTTGACCAGGGCCAGATTAAACTGCGCGTCGCGATTTTCCGCATCGAGTAACAGACTCTGCTCATAGGCCGCTGCGGCGGGCTTGAACTGCCCCTGCAAAGCCAGTGTATTACCCAGATTATAAAACCCGTCGGCAGTGCCTGCGGCAGCAAACAGTGCTGCCGCAGCGGTATAATCACCGCTTTGAAAACGCGCCACGGCGGCCCAGTCCGGGTCACGAAAAAGCGCGCTGGCCGCCACCGCATCACCCGCCTGTAGGGCGGCAGCGGCGCGTTGATCATCATTCATCCAGAGCGCTTGCCAATCTGCTGCCCGGCCCTGCAACGGCAACGCCAACACCACGAGCACGATCCAGAATTGATTGCGCCGAAACAACCACAGGGCAAGCGGCAAAAGCGGCAGGATCAACCAGTAACCAACATCCCTGGTGGTATCGAAATCGTTGTTCAGCCCCCGGCGCGCCGCAAGGAGCCAGCCCGAGGGCTCGCGCGCTAACAACTCGAGGTCGCTGTTGTCGACAGAGAGGGTGACAAACTGCCCTGCATTGTCGCGGGCCAATTGCCGCAAACGTGCATGCTGCCGATCAACCAGCACGAGGGCACCCTGCGCATCGCGCAAATAAGCGCCGTCCGGCAACGGCACGGCAACGCTATCCCTGGCGCCAATTGCGAGCACCGACATTCGCCAGCGAGAATCCAGCATTGCAGTAATAGCGGCAGCACTGTCGGCGTCAATGCCGTCCGTTATCAGCAGTAAATCACCGCGCGTAACCTCTGCCCCGTCGAACATATCGATTGCCAATTCAACCGCAGCCAACGGGTTGCTGCCCATGTGAGGCATGATCGCCGGCGTGAGAACGGGCACCAGCGTTTCAATGGTGCGTGGATCGTCCGTCAGTGGTGCCACCCGATGAGCACCGGCGGCATAAACGAGCAGGCCAGTATCGGCATTGTTCCGAGCCCGCAGCAGATCGATCAGTTTTAGTTGCGCCAGTGCGATCCGACTGGGCTTGCTGTCGGTTGCGAGCATTGACGGCGACAGATCAAGCAACACGATCATGGCACGGCGATCACTGCCGGTTTGCGACTCCGGGCCAGGCAGGCCGGGTCCGGCCAATGCCACACACACGAGCGCAAAACCGGCCTGAAAAAACGGCGCCTGGCTGGTTTTTCGCCGCTGTCCGAAAAGCTGCAGGAATTTGAGTTTGTCGGCGGCGATAAAACGCGTCCAGCCACTACCGGCCGCAGATTTTGTAAGCACGTGTACCAATACCAGCAAAACCGGAATAGCCCACAGCCAGTGTGGTCGAGCAAACGCAAAGCCAGCCAGTGAATCCATCGCTATCGATACCGATCGCGAAACAGCAAACCCGTTGCCATCAACAGCGCCAGCGCCAAAGGCCAGTGGTACAGACTGACTTGCGGTGTCACCATACGTGGTTCCGGTGTCGGCTCCAGTTCATCGACAGTGGCATAGATCGACACCATCTCGCTCGGGTCGCGGGCACGAAAGTATCTGCCGCCGGTTAGATCCGCAATCTGCTGCAGCGTGTTTTCATCGAGATCGCGAGAGGGATCAATCTCCTTTTCAAATCCCTCTACATCCACCTGCATTAAAGACTGTGCACCCACGCCAATGGTGTGAATTCGCACACCGGCCTCGCTGGCAATGGTGCTGGCCTCCAGCGGTTCGCTGCCAAACGTATTCGAACCATCGGTCATCAATATCAGCACCCGGCTTTCGGTGGGTCGATCCCGCAACTGCACAATCGCCTGGCCTATGGCATCGCCAATGGCAGTGGACGAACCGGCAAAACCAGGCAGTGCCTCGCGAAGCTGCACCGCTACCGAGTGTCGGTCAAATGTTAGTGGCGCCAAAAGATAGCTGCGCTGCCCGAATAAAATTAATCCGAGCCGATCGCCACGGCGACGCTCAATGAATTCTGTCGCCACGCGTTTGATTGTCTCCATCCGCGTCGTCAGACTGCCTTCGTGCAGCATATCCTCAATTCGCATACTGTCCGACAGATCGATCGCAAGCATCAAATCCCGTCCGCCAGTCGGAATTTCACGCGGCGTACCTAACCACACTGGCCGCGCGCAGGCTACCACCAGACCGAGCCAGATCAAGCTTGCCAGCAGCGGTGTCAGCCATTCGCGTTTGCCCCGGTGACTTTCCAGTTTCACCACCTGACGATAGAACGGCACACGCAGGCTGGTAGTTTCGGTTGCCGCCACCGGCAGATAGCGACGCGCGATTACGGGCAATGGCAGCAATAAAAACGCCCAGGGCCAGTACCAGTCAAGCATGGAGTCGTCGCGCCCAGCGCAGCAGATCACGGTGCACGCCGGTTACATCAATTTCAGCGCCGGCGGGCTGGTAGAGTCGCAGCGCTAGCCACTCGCGCGTAGGCTCAGCCAGCGTTGCCGAAGAAGCTACATTGAGCCAGTTGGCCCATGCCTGACCGCTGAGCCTCGCCACTTGCTCACGCCCCTCCAGGCGCACCGCAACGCGCCGCAGAATACCGGGCACATCGTTTAAATAGGCATTAGCGTCCCCGCTGCGCTGCCAACGCCGATACGCCAACCTCAACTGCTGCGCACAACTGCCCGACACACTGCCCAATCGCCGGCGCTGAAAAAGGCCGAGCGCGAGCCACAGCACAAGCAACCCGAAAATTGCCACGAGCAACCACCAGCCCGGCGCCAACGGCCAGAACCCGACAGGTTCAGGCAAGTGCAGTCCACGCAATCGACCGGCAAGGGCGATTTGTTCTTCAGTCAATGCCGAACACCATCAGGCAGGGAACCTTGCTCTGCCACATTCAGACTGACGTCGACCGATTGATCCGTCGACAGTTGATGCAGCGCAACCAGTGAGTCTTCACACCACTGGCGCAACCGCTCATCGGCACTGGCTCGCGTCGCCCGATATTGTTCCAGCAAGCGGCGATCAAACCGGATCGCCCGGGATCCGGAACCATCGCTGATCGCCAGCTTTCCACGCAGCTGAAACTCGCGTTCCAGTGGATCAGCCACGATCAGAAGTGCCAATCGGGTCCTGGCAGCGAGCTCGCCGAGCAATTGCCAATCGGGATCGTCAAAGTCACTGATCATTGTCACCCGCGCACCGAGCGGCACAGCGGCGATTGCCGCATCGAGGGCATCACCGATACCAAACCGGCTCTGACATACTGCGTTCAGACTTTGATTCGCAATAACCAGCTTTTGCAACCATTGCAGCAGATTGTGCTGGCCCTTCGCACAGGGCTGCTGCGACAAACCGGTGCCAAAGACCAGACCTCCGAGCCTGTCGCCTGCGGCAAGCGCTGCCCATGCCAGTAAGGCCGCCGCGTGCGCTGCAGTAACCGACTTGAAGCGCTCACCGGAACCGAAAAACATGCCCGGCCGTTGATCGACCAGACAATACAGCGGCCGCTCTCGCTCATCGAGATGCTGCCGTATCGTTAGCTCGCCGCGCCGCGCACTCACCCGCCAGTCAATCGATCTTGAGCCATCGCCACCCTGCCAGGCACGCATTTCACTAAACTCTGTGCCATGCCCCTTGGTGCTGGAACGCTTGCTACCAGGCAGCTCAAAAAGCGTGTTCAACCGCTCGGGAGAGCTTTGACGCAACGTGAGGTGTCGCCAGTCAATCAGCTCCTGTATCGAAACATAGACACCCGGTCGCGCTATGGATGCGGCCTCTGACATCAGGTAACCGGTACCAGATTGAGCAGTTCATCGACGATAGCATTACTGTCGATTCCGCGCGCCCGGGCTGCCATCGCCGGTACAATTCGGTGGCACAGGCAATCGTGTGCCAGTGCCTGGACGTCGTCCGGGGTGACGTAATCGCGACCATGTAACCAGGCGCGCGCTCGGCTGCAACGATCGAGCGCCATCGTCGCTCGCGGGCTGGCACCGTGCTCGATGTCACGGGACAGCTTAGAAGAATAAGGCGCCGTATCGCGCGTGGCGACCACCAGCGCCAGCAGATAATTCTGCACCGCCTCACTCATATACTGATCGGCGATCTGGCTGCGGGTCGACATAATATCGGCCACCGACACGATCGGTGCGAGCGTCAGCGGCTGCCGTTCTTCGCGCCGACCGAGCTCGAGAATCTCGCGCTCCACCGCCAGGTCGGGATAGTCAATATTCGTTTGCAGCAGAAATCGATCGAGCTGCGCCTCCGGCAACAAATAGGTTCCCTCCTGCTCGATCGGGTTGCGGGTCGCCATAACAAAAAACAGTTCTGGCAGCGCGTGCGTCTTGCCGCCAGCGGTGACCTGACGCTCCGCCATGCCCTCAAGCAGTGCGGCCTGCACTTTGGCCGGCGCGCGATTGATTTCATCGGCCAACACCACCGAGTTAAAAACAGGGCCTGGCAAAAATTCGAATTGCGAGGACTCGGCATGAAAAATTTCACTGCCGGTGATATCCGCGGGGAGTAAATCGGGGGTGAACTGGATTCGCTGAAAAGAGGCATCAATTAATGCCGCCATGGTCTTCACGGCACGCGTCTTGGCAAGCCCCGGCGCGCCTTGCACGAGCATGTGGCCGTCTGCCAGAAGCGCAACCAGCATGCGTTCCACCAGTTCCGGCTGCCCGACGACGGCTTGCATCAATGCCGCCTGAAGTTCGCTGAATACAGCCTGCTGTGTCACTCGATTCCCCCGCTTTTAAGCACAGCAGTATACGCCAAACACCCAATCCGCCGGACCCGGCTAGCATCTTGCTTGGAATCAATGGCCAAAGCCCACGCCCGGCACAAGCCTCGCCCAACGCCAACCAGGCAACGCGACGCTTTCGACCTAAATTGAAATGATTACTTGTAGAAAAGGCTGTAATCTCTATAATGGGCAGTTACGTGAGATTATCCATTGAGACTTTGCACTGCCCTGGAGCAAATTCCCGGTCTGAAAACACGTAGCAAATAATGCTATCGAGCACGACACCCTTCATTGCCTTGCCACCGTTTTCAGCGTTTCCGTTCCTCACATGGGCGTACAGCGTCTCACGTCAATGTCGCTGTTTGGAAGGAAATGACTTCACCAGATCGCAAAACCGGAAAGGCCTCCGCCTATCAGCGCATTGGAATGAAATACAACCAAGCTAGCAACACCTCCTGAATATTGTTATCTACCACCTCTTTTACTTTTAATTGATCAACGGGCGGCCCGGAAACCGGGCAAAGGCGCTTTTGAAGGCTATTCCCCCGTTACATCAGACCGCGAGATCATTGTGTGAGTCAAGCAACAGACGACATCCAACTACAGGTATGGAAGGACCTGGCGTTAAGCAAACAACTTCTGGCAAACGAAGTCATCAAAGCCCTCGACCTCGATTCCAACAGCTCCGCTGCCGACATCAAGGACGCGCTGAACAAACTGGTAGACCGCGCCAAACACGCGGATGCCAACATTGCCCAGGCACGTGCCAAGGCTGATGAATCGATCAACGAAATGCGTGCCAAGCTAAAAATGAGTGAGCACGCCCGAGCCAAGGCTGAGGGTGCTATCAACGACACCGTTTCAGCACGCGAATCCGCTGAACACTCACTCGAAGCCGGCAGACTGGCCAACGCCGAGGCATTGAAAAAAGCCAAAGCAGAGCTCGCCGCTCGCGATCGGGAACTCAAGGCGATCAACACCGCTCTGGCCGACACGCCCGAAAATGTCGTTAAGAAACTCAAAGTGCTGAAGAAACAAAAGCACGATGAAAACACCGCTCGAAAGACTGCCGAAGGTCAGGTCAGAACGCTCAAGAAAGAGAAAAAGGACCTGCAGGATACAATCGACGAAGGAGCGAAGACGCTGGAGCAAACCGGCGATCTCGTGACCGCCTACCGCGATTTGCGCGAACAGTCGGAGAAAGCCTGCTCACGCCTTGCAGAACTGCTGCCAGAGGGCGAAGACCCGATTGAATTGCCCGAACAGGACGACAAACTACTTGAGGGCCTGGATATGGCCTCGAGCAACGCAAGTAGTGATAAAAAAGACAAGAAGGACGGCAAGAAAGACCGCAAGAAGGATCCCAAGCTTAAAAAGAGCGCATGATCCTGCCTGGCTAGTGCAACCGTCTATTGATCCATTCAAAGATCAAAACATCTGACGGTTGCGCTTGGCGGTTGCCGGCCTCTAACCGCCCGGATTACTCAAAACGGGCTACTCAAAACAACTGCATTTGCGCGCCGCAAATACCCTCGAAACTGGTATCCAGGCAGTGCAATATGCCGTCAGCAGCCGGCGCCAGTTGTCGATTCAGGTAGTGTTCGTAATCGGGTTCTGCAACGCGCGCCTCTGAAGGCTCCGGTCCATTGCGTGTTATCACGTATTCGATCCACCGACCTGGCCTGCTCAGTTTTCGAGCCGCCTGTATGTGTGGCGGAACATTGCGATGGTAATCCGCCAGATTGCGCCGAATCCGTTTTCGATAGATCAGCTTGTCATCCAGTTCTCCACTGAGTAATCGCGCTCGCGTCTGCTGCACCAGGTCTTCAACCGGCAAATCCTGAAAAACCCGCTCGAACAGCAATCGCTGAAACTCGCGCGCCAGCGGCGTCCAGTCGGTACGGGCGGCCTCAAGCCCTTTGACAACCAACTCCATTGATCCATCAGTGCCGGCGACATAACCGGCGTAACGCTTCTTACTGCCCGACTCGGAACCACGCACGGTAGGCATGAAAAACCGTTGATAGTGAGTTTCAAACTCGACTTCGAGGCAGGATTCAAGCTGATAATCGCGCTCCAGCACCTCATCCCAATAGCGATTCAACTTCGCCTGCAACATCAACCCGCAGGCCTGAACCTGTTTAGCGTCGAGTGCATCCGACAACAAAACAAACAAAGAATCAGTGTCGCCATAAATGACCTGAAGTTTTTCATCTTCTATTAAGCGATGGCTTGTTTGAATAATTTCATGGCCTCTGCGCGTGATACTACTGGCCAGACGATGATCATGAAACCGGCAGCCATTCGAACCCAACACCCCGTAAAACGAATTCATTATTATTTTTATCGCCTGCGACAAAGGCGCATTGTTTTCTCGTTTCGCTACATCCCTTTGATGCCACAACTCGGCGATCAACCCGGGCAGGATATGCGTATCGCGCGAGAAGCCAGCCCCCTCAAAGCCTGGCACCGGATTGTCGCTGGCGACCGCCATGCCGAGCGGATCGATGAGAAAGCTGCGGATAATGCTTGGGTACAGGCTTTTGAAATCGAGCACGATAACGTTTCTATAAAGCCCTGGAATGGAATCGAGCACGTAACCACCGGGGCTGCCCTTGCTGTCGCCAACAGCAGATCCAGGCGCAACATAGCCCAATCGATGCATTCGGGGTAGATAGAGGTTATCGAGTGTTTGCACAGAGCCGCCGGTCTTGTCGATCGGCAGGCCCGTCATACGCGCACGCTGCAGTGCGAATTCGATCAGGCTTGCGCGCTCAAAAATCTCGCTAACCAGCCGACAGTCCTCGATGTTGTAGCGGGCAAGTGCCAGCTTATCGTGCTCGAACAGATGATTGATCTCATCCACTCTGCTGTCCCTGGCGATGATCTTTCCACGCCCGAGCAATTGATTGGCGACATGGTTGAGTGCAAAACTCTCGAACGACCAAAAGGCGGCGCGCAACAGATCGATACCATCGAGTATGGCTCGGCCGGGAACTCGCGCGACAGTCAGGTTGGCCACTTGCCCCGGCTGCAGAATCGCGCTCGCCTCACCGCCTCTGCCAAGCGCCAGCGTCAGGCCCAGCGATTCGCATTTTCGGGCGAGGAAGTTCAGGTCAAAACCAATCAGGTTCCAGCCGATAAGAATGTCGGGATCAAGACTGAGCAGCAAATCGAAAAAGCCGCGCAACAACGCCGCTTCATCATTGAAAAGACGCAGTGAAAAATCTTCGCGAGCCTGCGCATCGGCATCGACATCGGCGCTGGCCCCGACCATCAGAACAATCGCCTGCCCACCGCTGTGAATACCGATCGAGTAGAGTTCACCGCTCAAGCCGCGAGTTTCAATATCGATTGATGCCAGCACGAGATTCAGCGCAGGCTCAGCAGCGCGCCACTTAGGGTTAATTACCTCGAGATAACCCGGCCGTTGCTGCAAGACGCCGCTGATCGAAAAACCGGCATTGATGAAACGCTCGGAGAGGTAGCGTTCCGCTGGTTTGATATCGCTTTCATGCAGGTGACCACTGGCTGCAAATCGCTGATGAAGCTCTACCATCTGTCGTTGCTGACGGGTGTAAACCGCATCTACCGGCATCCCGTGCGGCACGGCGAGTTGCACTGGCTTACGCTCTGCCTGTGATGGCAGGTCAAGCGCATAGCTGCGATCGACAAAGCACACGGCTCGCTGCCCGGGCACACTGATTCGAAGCGGGCCGCGGGCAGAATGCGCCCAGAACGAAATATCAATCCCGTCTGGTGTATCACGCCACTGCCGGCTGAGCAGAAATCCATCGATCTGTTCGATCGACCCGCGCTGATCACTCACCGCTATTGCCGCTCGCAGGTACAGCGTAGTGATTCAGAGGTGGCAATAACAGACGGGCCGCGGCGACAGCGCCAACCCCGGCAGATCGGCGATTTTTACCAGGGTGCACTTGCTGTGCGCACTGTTGTTTCACGCAGCTTTTTCCAGACCGCAGACATTGCGCATACTAACCCGAAATGCGTTTGCCAAGGCGACTGTATCCGCTGCTGCTGCCCGACCTTCAGACACAAAAAACCCGCCGGAAGGCGGGTCGTTTTGCACCACTATACCCTGCGAGGCAATTAAGCGGCCTTGCGGCGAGTACTCTTGTTGCGTGCAGGCTGCTTAGAGGCAACGGTCACGATTTTGGCCGAGATCTTTTGAATCTTGCCAGCACCGGTAACAACAGCCTTCATGGCCTTCTCGCGCTTTTCGCTGTTCTTCAGACCAGCTTTAACGAGCTTCAGCTCTTTTTGCACCTGGGCAATTTCCTTGCGCAGCTTGGCAACGTTTGCTGCAGGAGTCGCCGCAGATTTACGCGCAACCGGCTTTTTCGCAGCAGGCTTTTTGGCCACTGACTTGCGAGTGACCGGCTTCTTGGCTACCGGCTTCTTGGCAACAGCCTTTTTAGTTACCGGCTTTTTCTTCGCAGCGCTGCGAGCAGTTGACTTAGTGGCAGGCTTCTTTGCCGCTGTCTTGCGAGCAGCGGGCTTGCGAGCTGCTTTCTTTGGTGCAGATTTGGTTTTCATTTTCGTATTAGCCATTAATCTATACTTATCAGTTGGTTGGGAGTCTCGACAAAGCAAAAGCTATGCACAAACGTTTAAAACAGGTACTTTGAGCTAACTAATTGTTTATCACTTCGAAAAAATGCCTTGCTCTGAGCATTTTTCGCATTCATTCCACTGGCACTTTCACACCATTCTCACCGATTTGTATGACTTCCAACTCATCGGCTGTGGTCACAGCTCGCACGCATTGCGGCAATTTGTAAGCACCGGTTTGTGCAACATCACATTCACTGGCTCCTGAAAACATCTTTTCGCCTGATTCAACATTCACTATTGCACTACCTGCGTGAACTTTCGCACTTGCAGGCACTTCCTCGACGTGTTGTTCCTGTCTCATTGATACTTTCGCAACATTAGAATCAGTAGCAACCGCATTCGATACTCGCTGGACAACATCCGGCCCGGTCGTGCATGCAAGTACAGAAACCGATAAAAGGGCCGACCCACCGAATTTGAAAAACATGCAATCCCCACCAGAGGCAATAAACGCTTCCCAGGAACAACTGTCGATCACTGCTATCGGTCAAAACGATAATTGATAATGCTCAACCGATAACGTGAAGCGATAACGCAAAAGAGTGTAGAAGGGATTTTGATAATTACCTGCTTTTTAATCGCAATCGCGTGAAATAATTGCCCCAGACAAAAAACGGCTGGAGTAATCCACACAGTTTCTCGTTTCAAAAGGCAAGTTTTCAGTAGCGGCGAGCGCAGGTGATAAAGCAGGAGGGAATTTCGCTACAAAGGGTTCACGGATCATCAAAAACCACTTTGCATGGCTTTGCAGTCAATCGTGAGCGTGAACAGGCGATGCGTACTCGCCTGCTCTCACACGTCGTGCTAGCACAACAGATCGAAATCAAACCTGCGCAGACTAATCGATCTGATCCGCGATCAATCGCTTGCCAAAACTGATGTTGGCGTCCTGGACGTAGCCGATCTTTTCATAAAAGGCGACGACTGCGCTATTGGTCGCCCTGACCTGTAAATTCACCTTCGGGCAACCGGCAGCAACCAATCGCAGTTCCAGTTCCTTTATTATCTTTTCGGCATAGCCACGGCGCTGATAGTCGGGGTCGACCGCGAGATAGTTAATCCAGCCGCGGTGGCCCTCGTAGCCACCCATTACTGTTGCAATCACATCTTCCTCATGGCACCCGACCAGGAAAAACTCGCGACCATGACGCATTTTTCTGGCGATATCACGCTCTGGATCGTTCCACGGCACAACCAGGCCACAGCGCTGCCACACGTTGATGACAACCTCACGATCAGCGAGCTCGAAGGCTCGCACAACCAGTGTTGACATACCGATCAGCTCTCCGCCGATCTCAGCACAGCCAGCAATTCACCTGACTCGACCTGGCGCCCGGCCTGCGCCATCACCTCTTCGATCAGCCCGGCTTTCTCTGCATAGAGCGTGGACTCCATTTTCATGGCTTCCAGAACCATCAGCGCCTGGCCCTTTTCAACCGTATCGCCGGCGGCGACGGTCACGTTCACCACCATACCCGGCATGCTGGCGGCAATATGATCAGCATTCTGCGGATCGGCCATGCGGTGCGAATCACCGGCGTTAGCGTGCGATGAATCGATAACCTGCACTTCTCTGGGCTGACCATTGACTTCGAAAAATGCGGTACATCGCCCGTCTTCGCGGGTTTCACTCATGGTTAAAAACTTAATGATGACTGCTTTGCCGCGATCCTCGTCAATGACGATCTCCTCACCGGGCAGAAGGCCATAGAAAAATGCCGGCGTCGGCAATCCACTGGTGTCGTCGAAGCGTTTGCGATGCTCGGCGAAGTCTTCATACACGTCGGGATACAACAGCCAGCTCAGCGCATCGCGATCCGCCTGTACAAAACCACCCAACGTTTCGACATGTGTTTTCGCCGCTTTGAAATCTGCCGCCTCAAGCGTACCGCCCGGCCGGCCACGCAATGGTTTTTCACCGCGCAGGATGCGTTTTTGCACAGCCCCCGGAAAGCCCTGATAGGGCTTGCCCATTTTGCCGGAGAAAAGATCGACAACTGACTTCGGAAACGCCAGCTCGCGCTCCTTGTCCATCACATCTTCAACCGAGAGACTATTGGCCACCATAAACAGCGCCATATCGCCAACCACCTTTGAAGTGGGTGTCACCTTAACCAGATCCCCGAACAATTCATTCACGGCTGCATAGGTATCGCACACCCGCGACCACTGATCGGCAAGACCCAGCGCGCGGGCCTGCTCCAGCAAATTGGTGTACTGCCCGCCCGGCATTTCGTGCTTGTACAGATTGGCGCTGGCCGGCAGCGTCTCACTTTCAAAGGGGGTGTAAAACTCGCGCACCTGGCGCCAGTACTCCGCGATTGCATCAAGGTTATCTGTAGCAAGCTTGCTTTCCCGCTTGCCGAATTTAAGCGACTCGACAAGCGTATTGAGATTCGGCTGCGAGGTGCCGCCAGAAAGCGGCGCCATCGCCGCATCGGCAATATCGAGCTTTACGCCAGCGGCGCCTAGAATGGCCGCAGCCTGAATACCCGCCGTATCGTGTGTATGAAAATGCAGCGGAATATCCAGTTCCGATTTAAGCGCCTGGGTCAGCAACTTTGCCGCTTCGGGCTTACACAACCCACCCATATCCTTGATGCACAAAATATGTGCACCCAGATCCTGTAACTGGCGGGCAAGATCCAGATAGTATTCGAGCGTGTATTTGCTGCGCCCGGGATTGAGAATATCGCCGGTGTAGCATATCGCCGCTTCACAGATTGCACCGTTGCGGACCACGCTATCCATGGTGACTTTCATGTTCGGCACCCAGTTCAGAGCATCGAACACCCGAAAGACATCCATCCCGCACTGGACCGATTCCTTGATAAATGCTTTGACGATGTTATCGGGATAGTTGACATAGCCGACGACACTGGATGAGCGCACCAGACACTGAAGCAGAATATTCGGCACGCGCTCCCGCATTTGCTCCAGGCGTTGCCAGGGGCACTCTTTCAGGAATCGCATTGAGGTATCGAATGTCGCCCCGCCCCACATCTCCAGCGAAAAGAGATCTGGCGCCAGGTGGGCATAGGCCTCGGCGATGTTGAGCATGTCCACGCTGCGCATGCGAGTGGCGAACAGCGACTGATGTGCGTCGCGAAAGGTGGTATCGGTAATCAGCAGGCTCTTCTGTTTCGCCACCCAGTCGGCGACCCCCTGGGGACCGGACTCCAGGAACAAGTCACGCGTGCCAGGTTGCAATTTTGCGGTATTGTCGAAGGCTGGCAGGGGTACGGGCTCGCGGCGTTCCGCCACGGGCCGACCGGCGACCAGCGGATTGCCGTTCAACACAACATCACCCAGATAACTGACGATGCGCCCGGCCCGGCTGGGCGCGCGATGGAAGTCGAACAAATGCGGCGTTTCATCAATGAAGCGAGTGTGGCAATCGCCGGCGCGAAAAACCGGATCATCGAGCAGCTTGAGCAGGAACGGGATATTGGTCTTGACGCCACGTACCCGAAACTCGTTCAAGGCACGGCTCATTCGCAATACCGCACGCTCGAAGTTTCTACCGCGCGCACTGATTTTTACCAGCATTGAATCGTAATACGGCGTAACCACCGCGCCGACAAACGCACTGCCGGCATCGAGCCTGATACCAATGCCGCTGGCAGAACGATACTGCTCAATGCGCCCGTAGTCCGGCATAAAGTTATTCGCCGGATCTTCTGTCGTCACCCGGCACTGCAGGGCAAACCCGCTGATAGTTATGTCGCTCTGATCCCCGATCGCAAGCTCTTCACTGGCCAGCAAGCTGCCCTCGGCGATCAGGATTTGCGCGCGAATCAAATCCAGCCCGGTGACTTCTTCCGTCACTGTGTGTTCTACCTGGATTCGCGGATTCACCTCGATAAAGTAAAATTCACCGCTCTCTGCATCGACCAGAAATTCAACCGTTCCGGCATTTTCATAACCTGCATGGCGGGCGATATCACAGGCGGCATCGCAAATGCGCTCACGCAGCGCCGGATCCAGATTCGGAGCCGGTGCAATCTCCACCACTTTTTGGTAACGCCGCTGCACTGAACAATCGCGCTCGTACAAATGAACCAGGTTGCCCGACGAATCACCGAGAATCTGCACTTCGATATGTCGCGCGCTGGCGACAAACTTTTCAATAAAAACCTCGCGGCTGCCAAATGCGGCAAAGGATTCGCGCTGTGAGGCTTCCAGCGCTTCGGCAAATTCATCGGCCGAATGCACCACCCGCATGCCGCGTCCGCCGCCGCCATGCGCGGCTTTCAACATCACCGGGTAACCCGTTGTCTGCGCCTGCTTGCTGCCGGCGGCCAGGGATTTTATCGATCGCTTGCTGCCACCCAGCACTGGCACACCGGCCTTTTGAGCCAACTCGCGTGCACTGGTTTTATCGCCCAGTGACTCCAGCGTTTCTGTCGCCGGCCCGATGAAAACCAGCCCGGACTCACGGCAACGGCGGGCAAATTCCGGATTTTCAGACAGAAACCCGTAGCCCGGGTGGATTGCATCGATGTTGTGCTTGACGGCCAGTGCGATCACACCTTCAATATCGAGGTAGCTTCGAATCGGCTCCCCTGGCTCACCGATCTGATAGGCCTCATCAGCCTGAAATCGATGCAACGCGTAGCGATCCTCGTAACTGTAAATACCGATCGCCTGCAGCCCGAGTTCGTGAGCGCTGCGAAACACTCGAATCGCTATCTCGCTTCGATTCGCGACAAGAATTCGATTGATTTTCTTTCGTTGCATGATGAGATCCATCTAAAAAAGTCGGCCGGCCGCGAGGGGTGCGTCGCGGCATGGCCACCACCGAGACGGTGGGAAGGGAGAATGTGGTTCACCGGGCAGT
The DNA here is from genome assembly GCA_937920585.1 of uncultured Granulosicoccaceae bacterium. Taxonomy (GTDB): domain Bacteria; phylum Pseudomonadota; class Gammaproteobacteria; order Granulosicoccales; family Granulosicoccaceae; genus CAKZSB01. The sequence goes on from CAKZSB010000132.1 coordinate 24,954, forward strand.
CGGCCCGAAATCCCAGCCCCGCGAGGCAGGGCCTAAGAACACATCAGCGGTATAGACGCTGCGCCCCGAGTTGGTCGTGGATGGCGTTGGATTGCTCTTCGGTGATGCGCAACCCCTGCGCCAGCGCATGCAGAAACTTCGCTTCGGTCTGGTTGTCGAGCTGGATCGCCATCAGCGATACGCCGTAGACCTGCTCCTCGATACCACGCGGAACGGTTTGAATAAAAGCTTGCACGTTCGTGCCACGCGCCATTTCAGCGCGAATGAAATCCGCTTCCGCACTGCCAATATTGCCGGCTTTTTTCAATATTGCCTGCTGCTCCTGCTCGTCGAGCCCGCCATCTGCCATACCGGCCTGAATCATCGCGCGCAGGTAAACTTCGGATTGGCTTGCCGAATCCGGTAACTGGGTTGGGGCAGGTTCGAAGGGGTTGTTGTTGCCGGCACTCGGGATGGAACGGCCGCGCCCCTGCTTGTTGCCCAGTTCTCGCAACGCCTTGCCGAGTATGTCGCCAAGACCGCCACCCGACGAACCTTGCTCACTGTTGCCGCCAAAGATACCGCCGCCGGTGTTTCGATCGGAGTTATCACCACCGCCAAATACACCACCGCCGGAACGCGACTGGTCACCACCAAAGATTCCACCACCGGATTGCTGGCCACCGCTCTTGCCTACGCCAAGCAGGTCTTCGAGCATTTTCGCGCCGGATTCTGACGCCAGGCCACCGTTGCGGCGTCCGCCGCCACCGAGCAGTTCAGTAAGGATTTTGGTGGTATCAACCATCTTTCGCTCCTGTGATCAGCCGCTTCGATTCCAGGTAAATCTCGCAGCTATGGCAATGGGAAAACGCCAGATGATATCACAGGCCGCACCCGGCACTTTCAACGCGAAAGCAAAATAGCTTTTCAAATCAAGCCTGTTTGCCAGCCGCTCTGGCATTGATCCGCTCGACCAGGCCCTCCAGGTTATAACCCGCTGCGGCTGCTATCTGAACAATTTCAGCGGTGTCGCGCTTACCCGCCTGACTCAAAGCCCACAGCACAGTACAGCGCGTGCCTGAGCGGCAATACGCCAGCATCGGGCGCGGCAGGTTCTGCGTGTGCTCGGCGAATGCATCGACATCGGCATCGCTAATTTGCGCTCCATCAACCGGTTGCCATTCGATCTCCATTCCCAGCGCCTCGGCCTGGCGCTGAATGTCTGCGTAGTCCGGCTGCCCCTGCTGTTCGTTGTCCGGTCGGTTGCATAGCACCGAGCGAAAGGCGTATTCGTCCAGCTCGGCGACGTCAGCGGGTTCAATTTGCGCGGCGACGTAAAGATCGTCAGTCAGTTTTCGTATATCGGCCATGGAAGTTCTTGTTTTGCGTTCGATGCGGAAGATACCGCAGATTGTAAGCCACCGGTTGCGTTCCGGTCACAGCACGCCAGCAGTGCAGCACTGTGCACCGGTGGGTTTTATCCTCGCCCGCGATACCCGGGTACATTTTGTTCGGCCACCCAGACCCCGGCAGGCAGTTCGCCATGTTGAAAAAAGACATCGATCGGGATTCCGCCGCGCGGGTACCAGTAGCCACCGATACGCAGCCATTTCGGGTCGAGTAAATCGATCAGTCGCCGCGCAATGCCGACCGTGCAATCCTCGTGAAATGCGCCGTGATTGCGAAACGAGCCGAGGAAGATCTTCAGTGATTTGCTCTCGACAATGCGAGGACCAGGCACATAATCTATCACCAGGTGCGCAAAATCCGGCTGGTTCGTCAACGGGCAAAGCGAGGTGAATTCCGGCACTGCGAAGCGCACGCAGTAGTCGACGTCGGGTTGTGGATTAGAGACATACTCAAGCACGGCGTCGGCTGGCGACGACGGCAACTCAACGGCACTGCCCAACTGTTTTAAATCGGCATAGCCGCTGTCGTTGCTCACTGCAATTTTGTCCTGCGGTAACATTAAACTTTTCGTATCGGCCAAAGCCGAATCACCAACCCCGAACTATACCCGTTTGCGTGGAAATTTTACGAAAGATAAAGCAATTGTCTTGTGTGCAATCGTCATCAGTGTATCTTCTCGCACTGAAAATCGAACACCCGTTTTTTGCGCCCACCTCGTTGATGCCGGAGACCAATCATGAACGCCGACCAGTTAAGATCTCAACAGGACCGCGAAATCGCCTCGCAGTTAATGCAGCACGCGGAAGTAAAACGAGTAAACGACTGGATCGAAAAGAAGGAGGAAGAAGGGCCGGTCGGAACTCGGCGCCGATTGCTTGCGACCTCGGTTCGGCTGAGTCGCACCATGGCGCCCTGGCTGCACGACATGGCGGACGAGTGCATTGATCTGCTCGGGGTAAAGATCCCGCTCGAACTCTACGTCTATTCAAGCCCCACCTATAACGCCGCCTGCGTAAAGCCCGAGGAAGGCCGCCTGTTCATTATGTTTTCATCGAGCTTGCTGGAAGCATTCGAGGGGCCCGAATTGCGTTTTGTACTCGGCCATGAACTCGGCCACCACCTCTACGGCCACCACGATATTCCCATTGGCTACCTGCTGCAGGGCAAGGCGCGACCGAACCCGAAACTCGCCCTGCAACTGACCACCTGGTCGCGCTATGCGGAAATATCCGCCGATCGCGCCGGCGCCCGCTGCGCACAGGATCTGGAAGGCGTTGCGCGCTCGCTGTTCAAACTGGCATCCGGACTAAGCGGTTCACTGGTCAATTTCAACATTGATGAATTCATGCAACAGGTCGACGAAATGCAATCGGCTGATGCCGAGCCAGGCCAGGGCGCCCCCACCGAAGACTGGTTCATGACTCACCCGTTCAGTCCGTTGCGGGTTAAGGCACTGAAGCTGTTCGATCAGTCGGAACTTGCGCGCGACGGTGGCAAATCGGTGACCGAACTGGAAGCCGGCGTACAGGTGCTGATGACACTGATGGAGCCCAGTTATCTCGAGGGTCGCACCGATGCCGCAGAAAGCATGCGCAGGCTGTTGTTTGCAGGGTCAATCGCAGTTGCCAACGCCAATGGCGATGTATCGGATCGGGAAATCGCCGTGTTCGAAAAATTCTTTGGCAAACGCGCTTTCAGTGAAGAGCTCAACCTGGAAAAGCTCAGCCAGGATCTGCCTGATCGTATCGAACAGGTCAACGCCGTTACCACGGTTGCCCAGCGCATGCAGATTATTCGCGATCTCTGTACCGTCGCGCGTGCCGATGGCAAAACATCGGCTGCAGAGTGCGCAGAGGTCGAGTCGATTGCGCAGGCACTGGAGATACAGCCAATGTTTGTCAGCCAGGCAATGGCCCTGGAAATCGATCTGGATTGACCGGCAGCCCGCAAAGCAGGCGCATAAGAACGGGCCAAGCCTGCCGCGCACAAACGGATCAGGACACACTGCTTTGCAACGTCGGCCAACGCCTGTGCGTGAACAGAGAGTCGCGCACCTGTATCATGCACGCCATCTGTCAGCATCCATAGAGAATTTTATGCCGGCCCACACGATCACCCCCTACCTCACCGTCAATCGCGCCGATGAAGCGATCAGCTTTTACGAGGCTGCTTTCGGCTTTGAAGAGATTGGCCCCAGACTCGAGGACAACCAGGGCAACATCATTCACACCGAGCTGAAGCTTGGCGACAGCTCGGTCATGTTGTCGGAAGAAATGCCCGGCTTTGGTAACAAAGGCCCCAAATCACTGCGTGGTACCAGTGTCAGAATCAGTCTGCAGGTCGACGACGCGCACGGACTGGCCAGCCGCGCACAAACCGCAGGCGCACGACTCGAAGCGCCGGTGGAAGATCAGTTTTATGGCCAGCGGACCGGCCGCCTGATCGACCCATTCGGGCACGTATGGATCATTTCACAAGAGGTGGAACAACTCAGCAAGGAAGAAATCCTGCAACGAACACAGGATTACTTTCGCAAGCAGAGCTAGCTATGCGAGCGAGACTGCCCTAGACATCCTGGCCGGCGAGAAACAGCCAGGTTTCCACGACGGTATCGGGGTTGAGCGAAACGCTCGATATCCCCTGCTCCATCAGCCACTTGGCCAGATCCGGGTGATCTGAAGGCCCCTGGCCACAGATGCCCACATATTTACCGGCATCATTGGCCGCCTGAATGGCCATCGCAAGCATTTTCTTAACCGCCGGGTCACGCTCGTCGAACAGATGGGCTATCAGGCCCGAATCGCGATCGAGCCCCAGTGTGAGCTGAGTCAGATCATTCGAGCCGATCGAAAATCCGTCGAACTTCTGCAGAAATTCCTCGGCCAGGATCGCGTTGCTGGGCACTTCGCACATCATCACGATATTCAGATCATTCACACCACGCTTCAGGCCATTCTCGGCCAGCAGCTCCAATACCTCATCGGCCTCTTCCAGGGTTCGAACAAACGGCACCATAATCCAGACATTGGTCAGCCCCATTTCGTCGCGAACTTTTTTCAGCGCCCGGCATTCAAGTTCGAAGCATTCTCGAAAGGACGACGAGATGTAGCGCGAGGCGCCACGAAACCCGATCATCGGATTTTCCTCATCGGGTTCGAAGATATCGCCACCAAGCATGTTTGCATACTCGTTGGATTTAAAATCACTCAGGCGAACGATAACCGGGTGCGGTGCAAAGGCCGCGGCAAGCGTCGCCACCCCTTCGGTAAGTTTCTCAACATAAAACTCAACCGGTGAGGTATACCCCGCCGAGCGCTCTTCAATTTGCTGGCGCACGTTATCGTCCATGGCATCAAAGTTCAGCAGCGCTTTGGGATGAACGCCAATCGTATTGCTGATCATGAATTCCAGCCGCATCAGGCCGACACCTGAATTCGGCAAACGCTGGAAATCGAAGGCGCGCTCGGGATTACCCACATTCATTGTGATCTTGAATGGCAAATCCGGCAGCGTATCGAGCTTGATCTCGTTGACGTTGTACTGCAGCTGGCCCGCATAGACCTTACCGGTATCGCCTTCGGCACAGGACACCGTTACATCGAGCCCTTCGGCGAGTTTTTCGGTTGCATCGCCGCACCCGACTACTGCCGGAACACCCAGTTCGCGCGCGATGATCGCCGCGTGGCAGGTTCGCCCGCCGCGATTCGTTACGATCGCCGAGGCACGCTTCATCACCGGCTCCCAATCGGGATCGGTCATATCGGTGACCAGCACATCACCTGGCTGTACGCGCGACAAATGCTCCAGACTCGGTATATTTCTCACCTTGCCGGCCCCAATCCGCTGACCGATGCTGCGCCCTTCAACCACGACCTCCGTCGCGTCGGCATCGAGCTCATAGCGCCGAATCACGTTTTTATCTTCACGCGATTCAACCGTCTCCGGGCGCGCCTGCAAAATATAGAGTCGACCGTCGACGCCATCCTTGCCCCACTCGATATCCATCGGCCGGCCATAGTGGCGCTCGATAGTGACCGCCATGGCTGCCAGTTCGGCGGCCTCGGCATCCGTTAAACTAAACTTAAATTGCTCATCATGGCTGGTGTCGACAATCTCAACGGCCACATCGGTGCCGTATACCATCTTGATCAGCTTGCTGCCGCGATTGCGCCGCAACACGGCGGGTTTGCCGGCGGCAAGTGTCGGCTTGTGCAGATAAAATTCGTCGGGATTGACCGATCCCTGCACCACGCACTCACCCAGTCCCCACGACGAAGTGATAAATACAACATCCTCAAACCCGGTCTCGGTGTCGATCGAGAACATCACCCCGCTGGCGCCGATATCGCTGCGAACCATGCGCTGCACACCCGCAGAGAGCGCCACATCAGCGTGCTCGAAGCCCTGGTGCACGCGGTAGGAAATTGCCCGGTCGTTGTAGAGTGACGCGAATACCTCCTTAACCCGCAAGAGCACTTCATCAATGCCGGTAACATTCAGAAATGTCTCTTGCTGACCGGCAAAAGAAGCTTCCGGCAAATCCTCAGCCGTTGCCGACGAACGCACCGCAACCGAGATGTCGCCGTCAGCCTGCAGTTCGGCGTAGGCCTGCCTGATTGCGGTTTCAAGTTTTTCCGGAAACGGCGTGTCCAGCACCATTTTGCGAATTCTGGCGCCAATCTGCTCCAGTGCGTCTACATTCTCTACGTCGAAGTCGACCAGCAGGCGATTGATGCTATCGGCCAGATCGTTGTGGGACAGAAAATCGCGAAAAGCATCTGCGGTGGTGGCAAAGCCGCCTGGAACCCGAATTCCCGCATCGGCAAGATTGTGTATCATCTCGCCAAGCGAGGCATTTTTGCCTCCGACGCGAGCCACATCGTTCATGCCGAGCTTTTCGAACCAGATTACATAGTTTGCCATTTGTTTTTCCGCTCAGGTCCGGACGTTACCGGGCTTGCAAGGGCAAATCACCACCCTCGACAAAACCGGCCAGTCACCAGACGAGTTCATCCACCGCTGCCGCGATTGTCGGCCGCGATCTAAAAAATATTGGGGAGTCAAAGTGCAGTCACGTTCCGCATTTATCATATCCGACCGGACCGGACTGACCGCTGAAGCATTGTGTCACAGCCTTCTCAGCCAGTTTCCCAAGATAAATTTCAAAATTGAAACGCTACCGTTCGTCGACACGCCGGCGAAAGCCCGCGACACCGTAGAAAAAATCAATTCGACGATTCAAATTGACGGTTCCCGCCCGCTGGTATTTGCCACACTCGTCGACGATGACATTCGCACCCTCATCTCGAGCAGCAGCGCCGTATTTTTCGATCTGTTTGATACATTTATCGATCCACTTGAGAAGGAACTTGAAGTTGAGTCATCACATTCTGTTGGTAAGTCGCACGGTGTCATGGATGTCGCCCAGTATTCGGCGAGAATTGGTGCTGTCAATTACGCACTGAGCACTGACGACGGCCTGGAGACATCACATTATGGCGGTGCCGATGTAGTGGTTGTGGGCGTATCACGGTCGGGTAAAACCCCTACCTGTCTGTATCTGTCGCTGCAATTTGGCATCTACGCCGCCAATTATCCGCTCACCAGCACGGAACTGGATCACACCTCACTACCAGAATCACTAAGCGCTTATGGCGACAAAGTATTCGGCCTGACAATCGATCCGTTTCGGCTGCAGCAAATCCGCCAGGAGCGCTATCCGGGCGAAAGCTACGCGGCGGCGAAGAATTGCCAATATGAAGTAGCACAGGCCGAGGCCATGTATCGGGCGTGCAATATTCCGTTTGTGAATACGACAAAAATGTCAGTTGAGGAGATTGGCGCTCACATACTGCACCGGGCCGGGCTTAAGCGAAAGTTCTAGCGGATCTGTCGCCCGCGCAGCGCCGGCGCAGAGCAAACCTGAGGCTCGCCAAACGCGGGCAAAGGCAGCCGAAGACCGGGTGTCAGCAGACAACCGTGCAGGTTTGAAACGCAGAAAGTGCCTGCGAGCTAGAAATCGTGCCGCAGGTAGAGCCGGACGCGATCGTCTTCCACAGAATCCTGTGTCTGGTAAGCCAGACCCAGCTGTACCTTCGGGATACCTTTGTATAGATAACCCAGCATGGTGCCATCGTCGTCCGCGTTGTCCTGCTCTGAAATCCAGAGTTCAGCGGTCACACTGTGCGGTCCGGCACCGGATGACACAGTGAAGGCTATTTCATCGATGTCACTGCCGGCGTCCTGATCAGTCGACGTTAGCAGCGCCTTGAAGCCCACGTCGGCGATGTCGTACTGGATGGCAACACCGGTTCGGGAATATTTCGCACCGGTTTTGTCGTTAGAGTCAAACCCAATTGAAAGACCGAAACCGGCGATGTCATAAGACAGTGCCAATTGCGTCTGGGCTATGCCATCGTCCTGCGCGTCGCCGCCGGCTTCGTTTGCATCGGACTCGCCAAAGCTCGCTGTCGCCTCAACCCCGACACCATTAAAAATGCCGCTGTAGCCAATCGAATCCGGCAGCCTCAGAGTCATCTCGCTGAAACACCCGAGCGTGAATGGATCACAGCCCAGGGCACCGACCTTGTTAAAGTAGGCAGACCAGACCGAGCCCACCTGAACCTCACCCCACCTGCCTTTGAAGCCAATGTACGAGAGGCGATTGGCGTCATCGGGGCTCAGGTTTGCCGATGATCCATCAACGCCAAACTCGTAACGCCCGATAATCGAGTTACCGCGCCCAAGATCCCGGCTGCCCCTGATCCCGAAGCGTGAGCTCGAGTTTTCGATACTTTGCTCTTCGCCGGCGATATCAATACCGAGCGCGATCCGTGAGTACACCAAAGCATCGGCGCTCGACACGCCGGGCGAAAGAATCGTGCACATTGCAATGCAAGTGAGAACTTTCTTCATTGTGTAATCTCCGGG
>CAKZSB010000133.1 GCA_937920585.1 uncultured Granulosicoccaceae bacterium
GCGGCAGTCGCCTACGCACTTTATCCGATCGCCAAACGCGCTTTTATCGCCGCCAGACTGGGGGCTGTCTTTACCATTCAGATGTTGATGACGATCGCGGCGGTGGGTGCGATCATCATCGGTGAACAACACGAGGCGCTGTTGGTGGTTTTGTTGTTTATGGTGGGAGAATTTCTCGAGGGTCTGGCGGCGGAAAAAGCCCGCTCGGGGATCAAGGCGCTGGGCGCACTGCTGCCTGCCGAGGCATGGCTGCTCGAGGATGGCGAGCCGCGCCAGATCAGCGCCGGCGATTTGCAGGTGGACCAGCTCGTACTGGTTCGCCCCGGCGACCGGTTTCCGGCGGATGGCGAAATTCGTGAAGGGACCACCAGTATCGACGAAAGCCCGGTGACCGGCGAGAGTGTGCCGGTTGGCAAAGGGCAGGGTGACGCGGTCTTTGCCGGTACCGTTAATCACGATGCCGCAGTGCAGGTGCGCGTGACCCAGTCGGCCGAGAACAATACCATCGCGCGCATTATTGCTCTGGTGGAAGAGGCCCAGGACGCGAGGGCGCCGACCGAGCGTTTCATCGAACGTTTTTCAAAAATCTATATGCCGATCATCATTGCCATCGCTGTGGCTGTGGCGATTGTGCCGCCGCTGATCGGCATGGGTAGCTGGGAGACCTGGACCTATCGCGCGCTGGCGCTGCTGTTGATCGGCTGTCCGTGTGCACTGGTAATTTCTGTGCCTGCCGCCATCGCCGCCAGTTTATCTGCAGGTGCCCGCCAGGGTATTTTGATCAAGGGCGGTGCGGTCATGGAAGAGCTCGCCCGCGCCACGGCCGTGGTGTTCGATAAAACCGGCACGCTGACACAAGGCAAACCTGATGTTACTGATGTGATCGCGATCGATCGCAGTGAGGAAGATCTGCTGGCGTTGGTAACCGGCGTAGAGCAGGGATCATCTCACCCACTGGCCGAGGCGATTTGCCGTGAGTCACGGGCACGTGAGATCGCGGCCGCGCAGGCTGTGGATATTCGCGTGGTGCCTGGCAGGGGCATGCAAGGTGTTGTGGCAGGCAAGCCCGTGTTTATTGGTGCACCGCGATTTGCAGCAGAACACGCCCCATTGACAGAGCCATTGCAGACACAAATCGCCGGCCTCGAAGCTGCGGGAAAAACGGTTGCCGTTGTCACCGAGGGTGCTGCAGTAGCAGGATTGCTTGCGCTGCGCGACGAGCCGCGTGCATCGACGCGTGCGGGCCTTGCAGAGCTTAAATCACTCGGTATCACTGCGATCATGATGACGGGTGATAACCAGCGTACCGCCGCTGCCATAGGTGACGATCTGGGGATTCAGGTTCAAGCCGAGATGCTGCCGGAAGACAAAGCCCGTGAAGTTAGAACGCTTGCGGGCACGCAGACGGTGATGATGGTTGGCGATGGCGTTAACGATGCGCCGGCGCTTGCAGAATCGCATGTGGGTATTGCGATTGGCTCGGGAACCGATGTGGCGATGGAGGCGGCCAACGCGGCAATCATGCGCAACGATATCGGCGATGTCGCTCGCATGGCAAGTCTGGCCAGAGGCACGATGTCGATCGTGCGCCAGAATGTATTTATAGCGCTCGGCCTGAAAGCGGTTTTTCTCATTACAACGGTAACCGGCATTTCCGGCCTGTGGGTGGCGGTACTGGCCGATACCGGAGCGACGGTACTGGTTACCCTCAACGCGATGCGGCTGTTGGGTTTTTTCCGTAAAGGTGCCAGGTCTGCTTATTAGCCTGGCGCATCATTGCCCGACAATCCGGTAGTAATTCGCCCGTGATCGGTTGAGCATTGTTCGTGATCGGCCAGAATTTCAATTACGCGGCAATCACAGAGTTTGCCGTGGCTGCATTCATTTACCATTCGCTCCAGTTCCTTCTGCAGCAGTGTCAGTTGCGCAATACGATCCCTGACCATTTCAAGGTGTGCGCGCGCGATACTGTCAGCGGCATGGCATGACGCCTGCGGGGTGGACGACATATCAAGCAGTGCGCGTATGCTATCGATATCAAAGCCGAGATCGCGCGCATGACGAATGAAATTTAGTCGCTTAAGGTGCTCTGGCCCGTATATGCGCTGGTTACCCGGATTGCGAGGTGCCGCGGGAATGATGCCGATTTTTTCATAGTACCGAATCGTGGGCACCTTAACGCCTGTGCGCTTCGACAACTGGCCGATTGAAAGAGTCAATGGAATACCTCGCTCGGTTGTGTCGGCTTGCATCAGAATTGCGCTACCGCGCGCTGGTGTACTGCAGTATTCAAACGACAGGAATGAGTCGATTGATCAAAGCGTATCATTTCCATATTGATTACTGTAAAACGATTAGAGGCTGTGCTCATTGATTCGGGCCGTGCGCTTTGATCAACTGACCCTGCGGGAGCCTGCCAGTCAAAGATAAAGTCGGTTGAGCTGTTACTTTCGATTCGCCGACAGATCTTCAAGGATTGGACAATCCGGTCTGTGATCACCGCGACACGATTCGACCAGTTGGGCCAGAGTGTTTCGCATCGACTGCAACTGGTCAATTTTTTCATCGATTTGCGTCAGGTGTGCTTCGGCGACTTTCTTGACCTGTGCACTTTCGCGCGCGCTGTCGCCATAGAGCTCCAGCAGGGTGCGACAATCTTCGATGGAAAAACCCAGTGCGCGAGCGCGCCCCAGAAACGCAAGTTTGTGCAGATCTTTTTCCTGAAACGCCCGATAGCCGTTTTCACTTCGCAGCGGTTGAATCAGGCCGATATCTTCGTAGTAGCGAATGGTTTTCGGTGGTAGCCCCGCGCGCTCGGCCACTTCTCCAATATTCATGTTGGTTCCTGCGGTTTAAATGATTGTGTGTCGAAGATCTGTGGCTTCACTTTCCTCAGGCGCAGGGCGTTGGTCAATACTGATACAGATGACAGCGCCATTGCACCGGCTGCGAATACCGGCGATAACAACAACCCGAGCACCGGGTAGAGGGCGCCTGCGGCGATCGGGATCAGCGCGATGTTGTATCCAAAAGCCCAACCCAGATTTTGCCTTATGTTGCGCATGGTAGCGCTCGATATTTCGATCGCGTTTACAACGCCGCGCAGATCACCCGATATCAGCACCACGTCGGCACTTTCGATGGCGATATCAGTACCCGTGCCAATCGCTATGCCGACATCGGCTTTGGCCAGAGCCGGCGCGTCGTTGATGCCGTCACCGACAAAAGCGACTCGC
>CAKZSB010000134.1 GCA_937920585.1 uncultured Granulosicoccaceae bacterium
CAATGAAGTGAAAGTCCGGGTCGTTTTGGCAATTATGAGTACGCTTTATGTCTAAAAGAAAGGTGATTTTCTGGCTCTATATCGTATTGCTGCATTTGCTGGTAGCTTTGCTTGTCCATCGCATGAGCCTGATACCACGGCTGATGGCAAAGTTCAGTGGTACGGTCGTTGAGAACACGTCACTCTATAATGCCCTTTTGCCTTACCACCGACGCATGGACGGTTCGGTGCCTGATGGCGCGATAGTTTTTATTGGCGATAGTATGGTGCACGCGCTGGTGACATCTGCCATCGCTGACAAAACCGCGAACTATGGCATCGGTGGCGATACCGTAGCGGGTTTGATCGATCGCCTGTCCATTTATGAATCGCTCGCCGGTGCGCGCGCAATTGTAGTGTCGATTGGCGTCAATGATTTGTGGTGGCGCAGCAATGATGAAATCGAATTGCTTTACCGGCAGCTGTTTTCACAGTTGCCACAGCAGGTGCCGGTGCTCGCCAATGCGATTTTTCCGGTGGAGGAAAAGTTTGATTTTCCAGACGGCACCAATGATCGCATCAATGCGTTGAACAGCTCCGTTGCCGCAGTAGCCAATGAGCACGACAACGTGACATTCCTTGACTATAGTGCAGAATTTACCAGCGATTCTGCTCAGCTCGATCCGTCACTTCACATTGGTGATGGTCTGCACCTGAATACCCGCGGTTATCAGTTATGGATTGATATTCTGCGCGACAATCTGCGTGCCGTCACCAGTCTGCAAGTGGAGTAGCCACGAGATAACGGCGCCTGTTGCTACGTTGGTAGCTACAGTTTTTTTGGAGAAAAAAGTGTCTCAAACACTGGCGCAGCTGGAGGCAAAAGTACTGCCTGCCGGCATCCGCAGTCGAATCGTCGCCGACGTCAACGGTCTGCAAATGCGCGTACTCGAAGCGGGCAGCGAAAGCAACCCGTGCGTGTTGCTGCTGCACGGGTTTCCCGAGCTGGCGTTCAGCTGGCGAAAGATCATGCTGCCGCTGGCGGAGGCGGGCTTTCATGTCGTCGCGCCTGATCAACGTGGTTATGGCATGACAACCGGCTATGACAACCGCTATCACGGCGATGTCGCTTCTTATCGTATGTTGAATCTCGCTCGCGATGCGCTTGGGCTCGTCTACGCGCTCGGACGCGATCACGTTCATGCCGTTGTCGGCCATGATTTTGGTTCACCGGTGGCCGCCACCTGTGCGGTCGTTCGCCCCGATGTCTTTCGCGCAGTGGCATTGATGAGTGCGCCCTTTGCGGGCATGCCGGCACTTCGGCCACAAGGGGCGGCGCAAACCAGGGTTATCGATCACGATGCGCTCGCCGGCTTGTCGCGACCACGCAAACACTACCAGTGGTATTACTCGGAGCCGCAGGCCAACCGCGACATGCTCGATTGCGCGCAGGGTTTGCATAACTTTTTGCGCGCCTACTATCACAATAAAAGTGCCGACTGGCAGCAAAACAAGCCCTTCGCACTTGCCGACTGGTCTGCGCAAAGCCTTGCACAACTGCCGACCTATTATGTGATGGACGCCGATACCGGCATGGCAGAGACGGTTGCGCCGTTTATGCCAGCGGCCGAAGCAATCGCGCGTTGCCATTGGCTGAGCGATGAAGAGCTCGGTGTATACAGCCAGGCTTTTTCGCAAACCGGATTTCAGGGCGGGTTGAACTGGTATCGCTGCGCCACTAGCGCAGACTACACCGCTGAAATGCAATTGTTCGCCGACGTGCCGATCAGGGTGCCGGCAGTATTTATTGCCGGTGCCAGTGATTGGGGAATCTATCAAAAGCCCGGTGAGTTTGAACGCATGCAGGACCACGCCTGCACCGATATGCGCCACATTGGCATTATCGACGGTGCCGGGCACTGGGTACAGCAGGAGCAGCCGGCGGCAGTCGTGGAGATGTTGCTGGGAAAGCTGCTGTAGTTCGTACGACTGTCAGCGCGAGTGACGTTTAGCGCCCGCGCGCGGTCGTACTGCGAGGGCAATACCCGCGTGTTGCACCCGAAAGTCATCTGGCATCAGGCGACAAGGCTTGCGTATATGTCGGGATCGGTCGCGCCTTCCGAACCAATGAATAAAACTTTTGAATCAGCGTTCAGATTCAATGCGCTGCGCAAGGTCGGCTGCCGGCACGAGGCGATCATGCCGGCCATGCCGCATACAGCACTCTCGCCGCCGACAATAGCCGGATCGTTGCCAACAGGTTTAGCCAATAGTCGCATGGTCGGGGCGACCAGTGATTCGGGAATGGACATAAAGTCGCTGACTTCATGTTGCAAAATTTGCCACGCGAGCGCCGATGGTTCACCGCAGGATAAGCCGGCCATCAGGGTCTCTTCATGTATCGGCACCGCAGTCGGTGCGCCACTGCTTGCACTCGCCAGCAGGCAGGCGGCGAGTTCCGGCTCCACCACCACAGCGCGAAACGCATTGCCGTAGTGCTGGCGCAGGCGCGCCGATACGGCTGCTGCGAGGCCGCCTACGCCACCCTGTATGAACAAGTGCGTCGGTGCCTGCGGCATTTGTTGCGCGAGTTCATCGATCATCACACCGTAGCCTGACATCACGTTCTTCGGTGGTTCGGTATAGCCTTCCCACGACGTATCCGATACCGCGAACCAGCCGTTTTCGTTGGCCTCGCGACGCGCCTCATGAACCGACATATCGTAGTCGCCGTTGACGCGAATGACCTCGGCGCCCAGTTCAGCGATTGCGTTGGCGCGACTAGTCGATACCTCGCGGTGAATATAGATGCGGCATTGCGCACCAAAATTGTTGGCGCCCCAGGCCAGCGATCGGCCGTGATTGCCATCCGTTGCAGAAACCAGTGTGATACCGCCCGCCTGTTTTGCCATTGATCCATTGCGAATTTCTGCCATGGGCACCGTGCGCCCCGCCGCTGATGACAGCTCGCGTTGCAGAATCTTCAGCGCAGCGTAGGCACCACCCAGCGCTTTGAAACTGCCCAGGCCAAAGCGCGTGCCCTCATCCTTGTAAAATATTTGACCCACCCCGAGCGTGCGGCTAAGCGTTGGCAATTGATGCAGCGTGGTTGGCGCATAGCCCGGCCATTGCGAGATTTCTTCAAAGGCGGACGAGAAATCGGCATCCGTTAGCACGCTGTTCGCACCGGATCCCGGTTGGCTTGTGACTGCAGTATGGGCAAGTGTTGCCGTTTCGAATATCGGGTTCATTGTTATTAATCCTTGCCCAGGCGTTCGGCCACAAGTTGTACCCAGAAAGCGCTGCCAGTAATGAGCACATCGTCGTTGAAATCGTAGTCGCTGGAATGCAGCGGCTGCCCACATGGGCCATCCTCACCATTGCCCAGTAACAAAAAGCAGCCGGGTCTGGCGGTGGCGAAATGGGCAAAATCTTCAGAAAATGACATCGGCGGCCGGTCGGGCAGGGTATCCAGGCCCAGTGAGCGGGCGGCGTTTATCACGTGGTTGTGAGGTGCCGGCGAATTGATTGTTTCAACAAATTCGGTTCGGCTATCAAGGCTTATTTCAACCTGATGTGTGGCTGCAATGCCATCGCAGATCTGTTGCATCAGCGTTTCTATTCGCGCTCGATCCTGAGGGTTTCGCGCGCGTGTGTCACCCTTCAGGGTGGCGTTGCCCGGCAGTACGTTGCGTGTGCCGTCGGTGGTGAATTCGGTAACTGAAACCACCGCACCGGTATCCGGTGCGAGTTTGCGAGCGACGATGGTTTGCAGCGCCATGACCAGTTCCGAACCGACCAGGATGGCGTCAACGCCAACCTGTGGCATCGAAGCGTGGCCGCCCTGGCCACTGATGTGTATTTCAAACAGTGTTTCACTGGCACAGATATTACCGACTCGCGTCGAAAGTTGCCCGGCCGGGGCGCCAGGCAGATTGTGAATACCGTACACCTCGTCGGCGGGAAAACGTTCCAGCAGGCTGTCATCGAGCATTGCCCGGGCGCCCAGACCATGTTCTTCGTTGGGCTGAAAAATAAAGTACACAGTGCCACTGAAGCAATCGGTGCGGGCCAGCTGCAGGGCGGCACCCAGCAGCATAGTCGTGTGTCCGTCGTGGCCGCAGGCGTGCATGACGCCAGGGTTGACGGACGCGTAGTCATGGGTGGATTTCTCGCTGATCGGCAGGGCGTCCATATCGGCGCGCAACAAAATACTGTCGGTGCCGTTGCCGCTTCAGTACGCCGACCAGACCCGTACCGCCGACACCACGGTGCACCTCGATTCCGGCCTCGTGCAAGGCCGTCGCCACTTTTTCTGCGGTGCGCTGCTCGTTGAATCCCAGTTCGGGGTGGCGGTGCAGATCGCGGCGAAACGCGATCAGTCCGGGCTCCAGATCCGCAATGTCGTCGATGCTTGTTTGCATGAGTGCTCCCGGTGATGCCACCGCCGATACCGTCGGCTATGCGGCCTGAACTGATCGCCCTGATAGTACAGGTTTAAAACCAGGCGGTATCAATGCTTTCCCTGTCAGCGTGATACTACGCAATCCAGCTGCGAATTCTTTTACAACACACGACGTGATTTTATCAGCGTCACCGCTGTGTCGCCGCGTTTTCGAATTGAGAGTTTGCTGTGTTGCCGAGCCTGGCGCAGGAGATTGATTGAAGGCCGCATGTCGCTGTTGTGTCGTTATATACCGGCATGGCCAATAGTGCGCAGAAACTGTTCTTTGTGTCTGATTCATGTAACAATTATTGTCGCAATCGATTAAAACTGTTGCAATTGCAAGTAGTGTTGCCGCTAGCCATACTGAAGATAGAATTAAGAAATACCGGGAGTATTCGATGCATATTGTTTTGGGATTGCTCGGAACCGTAGTGACCATACTCGTCCTGCTGAACCGGCTCGCCGAGGCAGGAATAGATCTAGGCGGGTTGAATCCGTTTCTATGGCAGCGCAGGCGTAAGTGGCGAAAGCAGTATGAGGGCAATCCGGTTTTCAAAATCGAGGATCCACTGGATGCCACTGCGATTCTCATGGTAGCGGTGGCCAAGTCAGATGGAGACATGACCAGTGAGGCTAAAAAGCTGATACTGGAACTATTCGAAAAGGTGTTCGGTCAGTCGAAGAAAGATGCTGCAGGCTTGCTGATATCAAGCAGTCATCTGCTCGGCGATGGCACCGAGGTTCGCGGCAAGATTCACCAGTTTCTGGCGCCGAGCAAAAGCAACTTTACCGAGTCGAAGGCCGGCAGCGCCATGGAGCTGCTTGAAAAAGTCGCCAATCTCAACACCCCGCTGCATCCGAATACGCGCTCAATGCTCGAGCAGTGCCGGCGTGAGCTTATCAGTGACAATCGTTCGGCTGATACCTGGTAGCGGGCTTGCGGCGATTGGTGTTGTGGCGAGCTGCATTGACAGGGTAATGAACAAAAGACGCTTCAAAGCGCAAAGGCGGCACCGCGATTCTGCGCGGAGCCACCTGTTGAACAGATTATCGAGCGCCGGTCGCTTGAAGCATATTGAAGTAGACTTGCTGCACGCGATTGCCTATTACACGATAGGATGCGGAATTGAAGTGCGCCCCGTTTGGTTGAATGCTCGGTAGTCCCTCAGCCGCGCTGTAGTCTGTAAAGGGGTCTGTGTTGGTTCGCAGTTCCCGAAAGATCTGGTTTACTTCGAATCGAATGGTTTCGTTGGCGATGAAATACTTATCGGCGCCATACCAGGGTTCACCACGCCAGTTGTCGACCAGCTCGCCCAGGGCGTTGCGGTAGTAGTCAGAAGCGTTAGCATCCGACTCACCCTGCATCCACCAGATCAGATCGAGCTGGTATTTATGTGGGATGTCGTTAAGTGCATTTTCTACACGCTGCTTGATCGTATTGTAAGCCTCGGCACCGTAGCGCCAGTAGTGTATTGACTGCCCCGGCGTTGAAGTCGGAATAAAGGCCACGACTCTGTTCGGATCTGCATCGACGATGGCTCTGGCGATCTGATAGCCGGGCGAGTTACTCGATCGCGATGGGTCCCAAAGACGAGCGGGGAAGTGATCGTGTTCCCAAATCTGCGTTAGCGGGTCGGCAACTTTCCAGCCGTTGTCCTGAGTCCATACCAGTATTCTGTCATCCAGGCGGTCTTGCGGATAGATATCCGGTTGAAACCGGGTGCCTTCGGCAAAGGCGTTGGATTGGCCGGCGGTCAGAATGACGTCGGTCACCCGATGCAGATTTTCCGGAAAACCGTCGGTGTCAATAACATTGCTGGAATAATCAATTACGGTTTCTGTTTCGGCTTGCGCATTGTCGATAGCCAGGCAAGTGGAATAATTCTCATACCCGTATCCGTCGCCATCAGGATCTGAATCGGCAGACTGGCATTCAGGCAGGGTTGTTGTGACCGACTGACTCTCAACATCGTTGTCGCTTTGCTGGCGGGCTTGTGGTGTCGTGATTTCCGAGCTTGTCTCGGCAGCTGGCGCGATCAGGCAGGTCGCAAAGTTTTCATAGCCATAACCGTCTCCGTCGGGATCTGATTCGGCTGACAGGCAATAATCCTGCGAGCGTGGCAAAGGCGAATCCACATCCGTGTTCGCATCGTCGGTTGAAATAGTCACGCTGAGCGTCTGCGGGGCTGCTTCAGGTGGAACCAGGCAGCTCCTGCCGTTTTCGAAGCCATATCCGTCTCCATCCGGATCTGACTCGTTAGTCAGGCAAGTTGCAATGGTGCTGGCAGGTATGTTTGCTCCAACCACGGCAGGATTTACTGGCGGGACTGGTGCGGTGGCAACCGTTGTGGGCAGGTTGGCGTTTGCCCGACCGTCACTAACGACAACAATCGTTGTGGTCGCCTCGTTTGTTTCTGAACCGGGATCGGATCGAGCCAGTGCACTTTCGATAATGTCGGTGCAACCGGTTGTTGTCACTGCTGCGACGGCAAGTGCGACCAATCTGATGCTAAATTTGATGTTCACTAAGTCACCTCACTACAAATTCAGGCGCCAATGTAACGAAATTGAAACATCATGTATGGCTACTGAATCAAATTCAGGCTGGCTGGTGAGACAGAAGTGGTATTTAGTGAGATTCAGGTCACAGATTTATCGGGTCGGGTCGCGCGCCTGGTTTACGAGGCTCCGCGCCGGGGGCTTGCGTGTTGCCGCGTGGGAGGATGGTGTGGCAGGACTTATAGCGGCATCAGCCGCCCGGACAGCCCTGCGTATTGACGAAAACCGAATACACCGATGTGCTCGCCGCCATGAACAGCCGGTTGCGATGCAGGCCGCCAAAGCAAACGTTGGCGCAGCGCTCGGGCAGATCTATTCGGCCTATCAGCGTGCCGTCGGGATTGAATACGTGAACACCATCGAGGCCGGCTTCGCCCATGCCCCATCCGCACCACAGGTTGCCATCGATATCCACTCTGAAACCGTCGGGTGTGCCTTTTTCTCCTGCATCGATCAATACCCGCTGGTTTGACAGCCTGCCGTCAGCGGCGACGTCGAGCGCCAGTATCTTGCGCGGCTCGCCTCTGCTTTGCACGACGTACAAAATGGATTCATCCGGCGAAAACGCCAGGCCGTTCGGCTGATTGATACCGGTGGCCATGAGCTCGATCTGGCCGGCGGGGCTTACCCGATAGACGTTGGCCTCCAGCGACGGTGTGTGTTTTTCGCCCTCGTAGTAACCGATGATGCCGAACACCGGATCAGTGAACCATATCGATCCGTCCGAGTGGCAGACCACATCATTGGGTGAGTTCAGTGGCTTGCCATCGAACTGGTCGGCGATGATGTCGAGGGTACCATCGTAGTTTGTGCGTACCACGCGACGGTTAAGATGCTGGCAGGTGATCAATCGCCCCTGGCGATCGCGGGTGTTGCCGTTGCTGTTGTCTGATGGTTTGCGAAAAACCTGGGTGGTTGCGGATTGTTCGTCCCAGCGGTACATGCAGTTGCCGGGCACATCGCTCCAGATCAGCGCGCGTGAATCACCGATCCACACCGGACCCTCACACCATCTGAATCCGGTTGCGATGCGCTCGACTTTGGCCAACGGCAACAGGTACTGCCTGAATACCGGGTCGATCGCCACAATGGACGGATCGGGATAGCGTTGACTGGGTGTCCATTCAGTACTCACGATTACAGGTGTTCTCTGTTTTGAGCTCGTGACATTGTAATGGCTTGTCGCGACACACGACAGCGAATCGATTGACTCAGAGTTGCGTGTCGTTCCTGCACACCTTGCGGTTGTGGTCCTGTTTCCATTCGGCAAACGAGCCGTCGTATAGCGGTGCTTCAATGCCCGGCTCGTTCAACGCGACAAGCGCCACCGCGCCCGCGTAGCCCGAACCGCAGCTGGACACGATTTTCGCGTTGCACCAGTCGGGGATGTCAACCTCTGTAATACTTTTGCGTGAAACGGCGCATATGACTATCGGTGCGATGCAGGGGCAGTTCATCGCGGTGAAACCACCTGGCGCTGTTGAATTCACCGTGGTCGATTTTCAGCGGCTGCGAGCGATCTGCAGTTAACACATACCACAGGCAAACATCGGTATGGCCGGCAGTTTTGCCCACGGTTTCCGTGGTAGTTAGCAGTATCGGTGCCTCGATATTGTTGCGATAGTCGATCTGCAATTCCTCCTGCACTTCTCTGATTGCCGTTTGCCGGGGGTGTTCACCCGGGTCAACATGCCCGCCGGTAGGGAGCCAGAGTTCCGCGTTGATATGATCGACCAAAAGTAGGTAGTCGTCGTCTATGACGACGCTATAGGCAATCAAGTGTTGCGGTGGATCAGCAGGTTTTCGCAGGCGGAAAATCTGCGCATCCGAATCTATCCATGCGAGCACGTTTTGTTGCGTTTTCGTCTCCAGCTGATCGAACGGTTCAATCAGCTCGATTTCGCGCCTGATCTGCGATCGTATGGTGTCGGGAGCCATTAGCTTATGGGGGTGTCGGCCCGAGGTGGCAGTGGCGGGCTATAGACGATCATCAGCTTGAGGTTGTCGGGCCCGAGTGACTCAACCTCGTGGGCAAGGCCAGGTGGCAATTCGATAGTGGCGCCCGGCCCGCAATCGACCGGATCGTCATCTGCAAGCGTCACGCGCGCGTTACCCTCGAGCACATACATCGCCTGATGTTCGATGTCATGGCTGTGACGATCTGCGATGCCCCCGGGCTCTATCTCGCCCAGTACCATTTCGAAGTTATCGCAGAATGTGCGATCGAACAGGCGGATGTT
>CAKZSB010000135.1 GCA_937920585.1 uncultured Granulosicoccaceae bacterium
GACACACTAACAGCCGATCTGCAGCAAATAATCAGCGAAATGACGGCCATATGGGTACCGCCAGAGTATCGCGGCATAACCCCCAGCGTCTTTCGACACATTGCGCTGTGGCCGGATACCCTCGTGTTATATCAAGAGCGCGTGTGCGACCTATTGAAGCAAGGCAAAGGCGCGCTGGATAAGCCCACACACGACACCATCGCACTGGCCGATGCTCTTGCCGCAGTGTTACCACACCAGAACAACGTTTCAGAAATGCTGACGCAAGCAGAAATTCAGTGGCTGCGCCAGACCCTGGATCTGTTCATCAAAGGCATGATTGCCCGCGGCGTGATTATCGTTCCGGCCATGCGTGCGATACTGTCGCCGCACCGCTAACACAGGATCTGCCGCGCTGAACCGAATGGTACAGGCCTGCGAAAACCTGGCGCACTGCAACACTCAAACTTACAAATGAGTCGATCAATCAAAGTGACTCAGTTCTCAAGCGAAATACGGGAATTATTCAGGCAAATTGTTTCTTGTTAGACAAGTCGTCCGCATTGGCTGTTGCGCCTGCGGGAACCTGGCATTCGCAACGTTTGAACGTTACAGCACACACTAGTCTACTTCACGCCACCACGTATCGACTGACGGCAACGCGGTGTGCTCTACCCATTCACCCGGCCGCGGCATAACCAGCGTAACGCCCGCATCACCAGCCGACTGCAACACACGCTCGGCCGGTTCGTCCCAGGCGTGATAGGCCAAATCAAAGGTACCCCAGTGTACCGGCAACAGTACGCTGGCCTGCACATCGAGCGCGGTCTGCACTGAATCTTCCGGTGCCATGTGCACATCGAGCCAGGCCTGATCCGGCCCATAGGCACCGACTTTGATCACGCCCAGATCAAAGGGGCCGAATTTCTCACCCAGTTTGGCAAATTGCAGCGATGCACCAGTGTCGCCGGAATAAAACACGCGGTGTTCCGGACCGAGAATACTCCATGAGTTCCAGGACGTTTCCTTGTAATCGAAAGTGCCTCGATTGGCATAGTGACGCGCGGGTGTGGCGACCATACGAACCCCTTTCACTGTCGCCGCTTCGTTCCAGTCGAAGCTTTGTATTTGTGCATCGGGGATCTGCCACTGCTGCAACAGCGGCGCCATGCCCAGTGGCACAAAAATTCGTGTACCGTCTTTCGCCAAATGACGCAGGGTGGCTTCGTCCATGTGATCATAGTGGTTGTGTGATATCAACGCTGCGTCTATTCCCCGCAACTCGTTGAGTGGTATCGGCGACGGGTGAAATCTAGCGGGGCCTGCAAAGCTAAACGGCGAGACTCTTTCCGACAGAACCGGATCGAGCAGCACACGCACACCATCGATCTCAAGTAAAACCGAAGAATGGCCAAGCCACAGATAGCGCAGGCCAGGTTCCGGCGCATGGTCGAACGATTCAGTTTCGACTGACACGACCGGAATCGCACTGGCAGGTTTTTCCTGTTTACCCTCACCAAAAAAGGCCAGCTGCAAATTCCTGACACTGAACTCCCAACTGCTCTGTCCTTCAGGATTTGCAAACTTGTTGTCTGCATAGTGAGCAGCCTTCTGCATACGAGCCTGCTCTGGCGCACTCACAGGCACACTGAGATACCAGCCGACAAACGTACCGAGCAGTGCCACGATAACGATGATGCCAAGGAGTGAAAGGATTATTTTTTTAAGCACCAGGCTATCCGTAGAGAGTTAATTTTAGCGGCAGGTGCGACAACCCGAATTAGTTCAGCGTGCCTTTGGGCTTGTAAAACGTCTGGCTTCGCACAGCCACCGAACCTGGCAGACGAATATCCCTGTCGTCCAGGCAGTTAGTATACGTCATCTCAGCCCTGCCGCGATCATTGTAAACAGCAGATACCGGGTATCGGTATATTGTACGACTCGTACACTATTTATATACCCCCGCCAAAAAACGCATTGCTACGGTTTGCAACAGGTTCGAAAAAGCTTCGTGAAATCCGGTTAGTGCGAATGCCAAAGGCACCACGTAACGATACACCAGGGGCGGAACACAGTTATGCGATTTATCATTGGTATCTTTGCGGTTATAGCGCTGCTCACAGCGCAAACAGAGTCCGCGCTAGCATCGAAATATCCACTTGTCATCGATACTGACTCGATCAGCCTTGCTTCGGTGAGTGATGCAGCAGAAAAACGCTTTGGCAAGACAGTACTAATCGAACCAGACGGTATCTCACAAGTCGTTGTACATGGCATCGACCTCGAGTCTATGACCATGGGCGAATTCCAGGCAGCCTTGAGTAGAAACAAACTTACCGTAATCAAGAGCGAGCACACGCTGCTTATTGCACGATTCGCCTCCGCCAGACAAACCAGCCTTCCCGTGATTCGCGATTTCGACACTCACTACGACGAATGGCAGTGGGTTACGCTGGTGATGGAAACAGGCAAAATCAGCGCAGCTCAGCTGGTTCCACTGTTGCGCCCGCTCGTACAGAAAGAGGGACACTTCTCTGGCAGCAAAACCGCAAACTCCATTATTGTGACAGCACCATTCGGTGTGGTTCGCAGGCTTTATCAGATCGTTGAGGCACTAAATTCAAATATTGATTGATGCCAGTATTCACTCAGTTAACCAGCGAAACGAATGCCATGATGCTGCCAGGCCTGAAAAAACCACTGCTTTTACTGCTCACGATATTCGCGATCGTATTCAGCCAGGGTTACAGTCAGCAACATGCAGCCGCCGCTGAAGAGAACAAAACCGGCCCGCGAACACCACTGGTAGAATTATCTAAGCGAATTTCGTTGCTGTTGAACAAGCCTGTTGCCGTAAACCGCGATGCGCCAGCCTCGATTACAGCTGTTCGTGACACGCTACCCGAATCATTGCCGTTGATTCGCCAGTTGTTACAAGATAATGGATTGATACTGTTCGAGGGTGAAGATGCCGCATTGATCGTACGACAGGAGCAAGCGAGACACTTGCCACTGCCAGTCATTCTGGATACCCATTCGAGCCGATCAGAATTCGAGTGGGTGACACTGGTCACGACGATCGGGGACTTATCGCCCGATCAGGTAGTCAGCAGCCTGCGCCAGACTATCCCCTCGTACGGACACCTGAGCGTTCACAGTTCAGCACGGGCCGTTATGGTCACGGCACCATTTGGATCGATTGAGATTTTTCTTAAACAGTTGAAACGTGCCCGGGATCGCTAGTTTAGTGTAGCGTTCAAGCCTTACAAATGAGTCTGGATTCACGCGCGATTGCCAAACCATTCCCCATGTTTGTGGCAATTCCTCACTTCAACTTACACACATTGTTCACATCTACGTTGACCAACATCCCAATGTGGCCGGCCCTGTCCGAGCACCCACTACTTCCGGCACTTTCCATGCGTTAGCACTGGATTACCGATCCATATTTAGCTAATTGCTGGAACGTCTAATGTCCTTGCAAACCCTACTTGCGACCTCTCTGGCTGCGCTTTTGTCTACCAGTGCGCTTGCCACCGAAGCCTGGATGTACTCGGGCCGCATCGGCGGCACCTTCATCTACAACGCCATGAGCGATGCCGATCTGGGGGCTCTGCTGGATGAGCGTGCCGCACAAAACGTTAGTATTCTGGAGCTGGACAGTCAATTGTCCTACTACCTGACGGATCAGGAATTTGACGCTGAAGTCGAATTCCTCGATAAGGCCGCAGAGTTCGCCGAAGCTCGCGGCATGCAGGCTGTGATTTACTACCCCACTTTTGAAGTATTGACCCGCAACGCAATCGACGACAACGGTGTTGTCGCCGAATCCACCTTTGCAAAGGACAACCCGGACTGGGTACAGCAGGGCATCGATGGCACACCCAACGTGTTCTACGGCGGGCAGGAAGTGTGGGTGTCACCGGGTGAGGAGAGCGCCTGGTTGTCGCCCAACTCCGGCTATAAAGATTACTTCATATCACGTGTCGAAAAACTGGCGGCAACCGATCTGGATGGTGTCTGGCTGGATGTTCCAATCTATCTCGATACCGGCACACTTTGGACGGGCACTGAACCGCCTGCCGCGGCCGACTTTCAGGCGTGGACCATCGCCGAAGGACTGAACGGCGGTGCTGGCTACACCGTGCCATCGGCCTACAGCATGAGCAATCCGGCGTTTCGCGCATGGATCAAATGGCGTCATGTCAATGTCGCCAATTTTTTGAATGACGTGCGCGCCGCTGCACAGGCAATCAACCCGGATTTCGCCGTTATCGTCGAGAATTTCCCGCTCGATTATTTCGACTCTACCGCCTATGGGCTCGATGGCTCCTACCTCCCGCTGGAGGACAACTTCTTTCACGTCTGGGAGACCGACAGCGTATCCAATACGCAGGCGATGAAGTGGTCGACACCAGACGATTTCGAAAACAAACTCGCGATGCTCAAATGGGGCAAGAGCGTGCACAGCAATCAACCATCGTGGAGTTTTTCCTACGGTTACGAACCACTGGATGCAAGCCTCACAATGGCCGCAACCGTCGCTACCCAGAACGTGCCGTTCGAGTCGCAAACCCCGACCATGCTGAACACCGTTGACAGCGATTTTCGCCGCAACTGGTTTGGTTATGTAGCCGATCACGAAGAAGACTTGTTGCTTGCCGATCGCGTACCGAACCTCGCAATCTGGTACAGCTCGGCAACCCGCGACTTTCAGGATTACGACCCGAGCGGCAAGTTCGGTTTGTACTCGGTTACCACACCACCCACCGCCGATGACACCTGGTGGGCCAAGCGCCCGTCCGACAGCGTTGTCACCGCCAAGCATCTGGGTAGTTATCGCGGCATGTCTGCGGCGATGATTCGCATGGATATTCCGTACACCATCGTACACGGGCGCGACGACGGACCACTGGCCGACATCGGCGATCTCGAGTTGCTGATTTTGCCCAGCGTGGGTGCGATGTCAGACGCGGACGCCGCATACATTCGACAGTATGTGCAGAACGGCGGCACGGTGTTGGCCACCGGCGAATTGCCGGGCACTATTGATGAACGCGGCGACGTCCGCGCACAAAGTATCATCAGCGATATTTTCGCCTTTCCGGGTGCGCCCTCTGCGCGTGTGAACCGCTTTGGTGCCGGCCTTGCCATCTACCGCCCCGACATTGACGGCACCACCCTCTTCGGTGAACAGCTCGACGCCAACACCGCCGCCAATACGCTAAGCGAAATTGAAAAGCTGGTGCGAATT
>CAKZSB010000136.1 GCA_937920585.1 uncultured Granulosicoccaceae bacterium
ATCGCGAGGTAGTTGCGCAATACATAAGCGGGATTGCAGGCATTCATTGCGTCGCTGCGTATCGGATCGCTGCGGCCGTCGCGGTTGGCTCTGTCGCGCCACCCCAGTAGCCACTGGCCGAGCTGTTCGCGCACTTCTGTCTGCAATTGATCGGCGTCATATAGGGCGGGTGTGATGCTCGACAGCATGGCTTTCGCATCGGGTTGTTGGCTGCAGTTGATCGTTGCAAGACATCTGAAAAATACGGTGTAATCAGCTCTGGCGTGTTGCATCAACTGGCGCAACTCGTTAAATAGCGCATCGTCTGTTGTGTCCGGGTCGGCAACGCCGAGCTTGTCGGCCTGGGTCTGGCGCCATAGCGGATCGTGAATCGACGACCAGCTGTCGAGCACTTCTTCCAGTGGTTTGGTTTCGCCAAACAGTGGCACCAGTGCATTGGCCAGTCGATACAGATTCCAGCGGCAGATCTCGGGCTGGTTGCCATAGCTGTAGCGTCGGCCTTCGTTGTCGATGTAGTTGGGTGTCCAGCGTGGATCGTACTCTTCCAGCCAGCCATAGGGGCCATAGTCGATAGTGTGGCCGGTGATCGACATGTTGTCGGTATTCATCACCGCATGTACAAAGCCGACGCGTTGCCAGTGGCATACCAGTGTGATGGTGCGCTGCAGTACTTCGGCAAACCATTGCTGCCAGGTGTCCGGGCCGGGTTTGCCCAGGTGAGGATAGTCGCGTGCGATCACGTAGTCGGTCAGTGCTCGCAATTGATCGAGCTCCTGGTGCGCGGCGTGAATTTCGAAGTTGCCAAAGCGCACGAACGAGTGTGCTGCACGGCATACGATGGCTCCCTGTTCGGCGACGACGTTGCCATCGTAAAAAACGTCGCGATTGACGTTGTTGCCGGTAAGGCAAAGTGTCAGTGCACGAGTGGTGGGAATGCCCAGATGAAACATCGCCTCGGAACACATGAATTCGCGCACCGATGAACGCAACACTGCCATGCCATCGGCGCCGCGAGAGTAGGGCGTGGGCCCGGCACCTTTTAATTGCAGGGTCCAGTGCTGCTCGTCCGGGGCTGTGATCTCGCCGAGGGTGATGGCGCGGCCGTCGCCGAGTTGGCCGGCCCAGTTGCCAAACTGATGTCCGCCGTATCGCATGGCAAACGGCTGGCTGTTGTCTGCCAGCTGCTGTCCCGTGAACACGCTGGCGGCGGCGGCTTTGTCGCCGGCGATATCGAGCCCCAGTGTGGCGGCCAGTTCTGCCGACCAGGCCACCAGCGAGGGTTTGGCAAACTCAACCGGTGCCACGGCCGACCACGTCGCCTGCGGCACCTGTCGAGAGCCTGTGTGGCCACTGTCGTCACCCGGCAGGGCGCTGCGATAGTGATCGCCCAGCGATAGCTGGTCGGCGGTTCGCAGTGCGTGCTGCGTGGCTGCGGTTTCAAGCATGTTCGGCTCTCGCGAGGTTTGAATTTACTGGTCGAACTCGGCGCACAGTTTGGCCATCGCCGCTTCGCGTTCGGCATGAGACAGTGCGTCGCTTTCCAGCACGCTGTCGCTCACGCGCTGACCATAATTTTTCATCAGCTCGGTCTCGTCATCGCCGCCGGAGGCAACCGGGTAAACCGTATCCTGACAATAAGTTGAGACGTAGCCGGCTGAACTGTTCTGTGGCTGCGGCGCGAGGTTGTCTTTTTCATGTGCACGTATGTTTTCGCGCAGCAGTTTGCGCAGCCGGGCCACACCACGATCGGATGTAGCGCGATTTTCCAGCGCGTGAATGGCGATCGGGCGCTGCGAAACCTGGGCTTCGTAATCACCCGGGTGGCGTTGCCTGTCCTCATAAGTGCGCCCTTCTGTCTGGCCCATGAAGTCGATTGTTTCCTTGCCGACCATATCGGGTTGATCCTGGCCGCGCGGGTCGAGTTTGTCATTGAAGTAGCGCCAGCCGATGGTGACCGTGTGGGTGTCGTCGATCGGCACCATCCAGCGAAGCATGGATACGCGCTGAAACAGCTTCTGTGACTCTGCCTCTTCCCAGATTGCACCGGTTTGGTTGCAGTTGGGGAAAATGGTGTCGGTGGTGCGGGTCCACAAGTGCTCACCGCAGCGGCGTGTCTGTATGTTGATCATGCCGAGCGGTGTGTTGCGATAGTCGATCAATTGTTCCACACCGGAGGCCTCGCCAAACTGCACACCGCTTGAGCGCGCATGCAGATGGATCACGTGAATCGGATCCTGGGTATTTTCATAGACCTGCAGCCAGTTGCACGGAATGCTCAGCGAGAAGGGTTTGGCCTCGGTATCGGGGAGCAGCATGGTGTCGTAAATCGGGAACTCGGGCTGCAGTTCCGGTGGACCCATGTAGGCGAACACCACACCGGCATATTCATGTGTGGGGTAGGCGCCCTGAACAACTTTTTTCCTGATCGGGCTGTTGGCGGGTTCGGATGGCAGATCGATGATCGTGCCGTCGACGTCGTAGTGCCAGCCGTGATAACAGCACTTGATGCCGCAGTCCATCACGATGCCGTACTCCAGCGATGCACCGCGATGCGCGCAGTGCCGATGGAGCAATCCCAGATTGCCCGACAAATCCCGAAACAACACCAGGTTTTCGCCGAGAATTCTTATCGCCAGCGGCAACTCGCCCACTTCGTGTGCCATCGCCACGGGTTGCCAGTAACGTCGCAGGTACTCGCCGCAGGCCGTGTGTGGCCCAACATGGGTCAGCTCAGCGTCTTCGGCGGGCTGGTCTCGTTTGCTGTAGCCCTGAAAACGAATGGGCTCTGGTTTGGTCATGCCGGGGTTTCCTGGTGGCGCTCTGGTGAAGTTTGATTCTAATACTTTACAATTCCTGCAAGCCGCTGAAACGGCTTGCCAGGATAAGAAATAGATATGTAAATCAGCACGATAATGACATTCATCAGCGAAGCTGTGACGCCAGCTAAATTGGTAATATCTTAAACGCTACAATTTCTGTATTGATACTGTTACGATCCGTTCATCGTTCGCACTCAGAGTGTATCGCGTTCCATGTCGGCTGGCGTGGCAACCGTGTTGAAAGATCTTATGAAAACCAATCTTTTTGCCGTTGTGCTGCTCGTAACTATTCTTTTTCTGGCTGTGGAAACCGTCTCCGACGCAGACGACTCGCTGCAGCCGCTGGTGTCAGAATCGGCAACAAAGGCTGAGACCAGCCCGGAAAAACCGCTGATAGAGGTGCCGATCGAGAATTTCTCCGCGTCGCAGGAATCCAGGGCGACCACCGAAGTGCAGGCCAATGCACCGGTTGACGAGGATCGCAAAGAGCAAATCTGGAGCGAAATTACCGAAGCGATTTCGGGCTTGAACCGGCTGGTCGGTGATGAGCTGTTTCGGGGCATGGAGCGAAAATCGGCCAGTGACATGCGAGTGCTGGTCGATCCGGGTTACTGGTCTCGCGTGCGCTACGAGACTCGCGTCGAGCTGAAGACCGATATCAGCAAGATCTGGCATTTGTACGCGGTGCAATACAACGCAACACCGGCGTCTTCGGTTTATTTTGTCGACGCCGATTCCGGCAAGACGATCGATATCTACACGCTGGCCGCGCAACAGTAGTAGCAGAGGGTCAGGGTGAGCGCCGGGTGGCCGCCGGGGTGCTGACTTCCAGAATACCGGCCATCACAATCAGGCAGCCGGCCAGCCATTCGATGCCGCTTAACATCTCGCCGGCGATCAGCGGAGCACTGATGCCGGCCACCAGTACTTCCGACATCATCAGTATGCCGACTCGCCCCGGCGAGATCAGTTGCGCTCCACGTATGCAGATATACAGCGACGGCAGCATTACCACCACAAAATAGCCAATCAACCACGGCATCGCCGCCGCCCACGCGGCCGATTCAGGGGCTTGTGCGTGCTGGCCTGCGAGCATCAAGGCGACGGCGGCAAACAGAGCGGCGAAGAAATATTGCGCTGGTAGTATGTCGAGTGAGTTGATGTGATCAAAGCGTCGCAGCAACACCGAGCCGATTGCCCACAGCAGGCTGGCGGCAATTGCAGCAATGTCGCCGACGTTCAGCGCCTGGCTGTGTTCGGCGCGAGCGCCGGCGAGCATCATGATGCACAGGCCGGCAAAGCCAATGGCCATGGCAACCCAGCGCTGCCATGCCGGGCGCTCGGCCAGAAAAATCATCCCAAGCAGGGTCGACCAGACTGGTGTCAGGTAGAAAAGCAACGTGGTGCGCATGACTGAGGTGTAGAGGAATGCACAGGCGTAGAGTGCCAGTGCGGCCCCGACGAAGGCACCGATCACGCAGATCAGCTTGATGTGGGCCAGCAGTTGGGTCCGGCGCATCGCCGCCAGTGGCAGCAAGGCGATCAGTGGCACCAGATAACTCGCAAGCACCGACCAGAGTCCGTGCACGCCCGCGGCC
>CAKZSB010000137.1 GCA_937920585.1 uncultured Granulosicoccaceae bacterium
TGCCAGTGGCCGAATTCATCTTTGACGAGGATGCACTGACAGACCGTTCATCGCGTTTTCTGGCCGGCGAGCTGGTGCGCGAGCAACTCACCCGTCTGCTTGCCAAAGAATTGCCGTATGCCGTGAGTGTTGAGATCGAGAACTTCGAGGAACACCCCAAATTGCTCCGAATCGGGGCTGTGATCTGGGTTGAGAAGTCTGGCCAGAAAGGGATCGTAATCGGCAAGGGCGGTGCTGGTTTAAAGCAGATAGGTTCCCGGGCACGTCAGGAAATGCAAAAACTCTTCGGTCAGAATGTGCACCTCGACCTGTGGGTAAAAGTAGTCAGTGGCTGGTCTGATGATGCTGCCATGATCAGAAGTCTCGGCTACGAAGCAGAGTGAGCGCGGGGCGCGATAACCTGGTGCCGGCATTTCTGCTGCACAGCCGAGCGTTTCGCGACACCAGCCTGATTGTCGATCTCCTCACCCCCGGGCATGGCCGGGTATCGCTTATCGCCAAGGGGGTGCGAGGTGGCAAGCACTCCAGAGCGATGCTGCTGCAGCCGTTCAAGGCACTGCACGTTGGCTGGGTGGGGCGCGGCGAATTGCCTGTACTTACAACGGTTGAGGAGGCGCGCAGCGATTTTAACAGCGCACGTCTTCAGGGGCAGGCACTGGCCTGTGGTTATTACCTGAATGAACTTGCGTGGCGATTGTTGCCCGCGAATGAGCCCGCGGCGGAATTGTTTGCCTGTTATCTGCCCACCTTGCTCGCACTGAACGAAACTTCCCGCGATGTCGCCTTGCGCCATTATGAGATCACCTTGTTGCGCCAGATTGGCTATGCGCCGGTGCTCGAGCACGACATCGATACCGGTGCGGCAATTGAACCGGACAAGCGATATTGCTATCGCATACCGGACGGACCCGTGTCCGCCGGTGAGCATGATCCGGCACAGATAAGCGGTGCGGCGCTGTGTGCAATGGCCGAGCTTTCGTTTGGCAATGAAACCTTGTTGCGCGAAATGCGCGACCTGATGCGTCGCCTGATCCATCATCATCTGGACGGGCGGGAGCTCGAATCGCGCAAGATGTTCCGAATGTTCGGCAATCTGCCACAATCCGGCCATGGATAATTTCTACACGCGCGTTAAAAGTGCGCTTCTCTGCAGCAACCCGGGCGCCAAAATGCATGCAGTGCAGGGCTTGCTGGGGGCAGTTCCGCCGGATTCCGGCACTGCCGATGTCGCCGGGAAAATTCCCGAGGCCGGTCGGCCAGCGCTGCCGATTCTGGTTCATCCGGCCGAGGTAAAGCGTCGCAGGCTCGGCAGTCCGGCGGGCAGGGTGGCTTTGATTCACGCCATTGCCCACATCGAGTTCAACGCGATCAATCTGGCGCTGGATGCGGCGTATCGTTTCAGGGGAATGCCATCAGCGTTCTACACTGACTGGCTCAGGGTAGCAGCCGACGAGTCGCGTCATTTCACGATGCTCGCCGATCGCTTGCGTGAGCTCGATAGTTTCTATGGCGCGCTACCGGCACACGGTGGCCTGTGGGCCATGGCGGTTGAAACCGACTACGATTCAATGGCCAGAATGGCATTGGTGCCGCGGGTGCTCGAGGCGCGTGGTCTTGATGTAACGCCCGGAATGATCACGCGTCTGGAAAAAGTAGGGGACGAGCGAACGGTGAAAATCCTGCGCCAGATTTTGCACGAAGAAATCGAGCATGTTCTCATCGGCAACCGCTGGTTTACCTACATTTGCGATCAGCGAGCGCTCGAGCCACAGCCAACTTTCAGTTCCCTGCTGAGGCGGCACGGCCGCATTGCGCTGCGCGGGCCGTTCAATCGTCCCGCAAGGCTTGCGGCCGGTTTTACCGCTGCGGAGATGCTGGAACTCGATCAGTTGGAAAAAGAGTTTGCCAGCGAATCAACGGCAACTGCGTGATTACTGTGACCGCGGAGTGCTGAGAAGGCTAGTCGAAAACTTCGAATGAAGTGCCATTCCAGTAGACCAGTCGGCACTCGGCTGCATCGCTGACCGCCACCACCGCACCTTTGCTGCTCCAGTCGCCCAGCACCATGCGAACTGAATTGTTATCCAGCGCGTGGGTCGCCGGGCGATGGGTATGGCCGTGCAGCAGGATTCGGCAGTTGGCATCCGCCATCGCCTGAGTAACTGCCTGCTGACTGACATCCGATATCGAACGATTGTTGGCATCCCGGCCGCGGGCCGCACTGGCATCGCGCATCGCTCGCGCAGTGGCCTGTCGTTCCGACAGGGTGCGCGCCAGGAACTCCTGTTGCCAGTGGCGATTGCGGACCATGCGGCGATACATCTGGTATTCGCTATCGTCGGTGCACAGTGTGTCGCCGTGCAGCAGCAGCATTGTCTCGCTGCCCAGCGCAACTTCAATGCTGTCGGCGGCGATCATCGTCGCACCACAGGCCTGTACGTAGGGTTCGCCCATTAGAAAGTCGCGATTGCCGTGCATCATGTAGATATCTACATTCGCATCGGTCAGTTTACGCAGTGACTTCCTGATTTGAGTCGCGCATTCGTCTGCCGCATCGTCACCGATCCAGTATTCGAACAGATCACCCATGATATACAGCTTATCGAATTCACCCGGGCAGGATTCGAACAAACCCAACGCGATCGTTGTAAGTTCAGGGCGCTCGATCTGCAGATGCAGATCGGAGATGAACAGACTGGGCACGCGCTGTTACTCCGCACTCATGCTTTGAATTATCACAGCTTCCAGCGGCACGTCACCGTGCCCGTTGCGGTTGCCGGTGGGCACCATGCTGAGCTCCATCACTACATCCATGCCTTCTGTCACCTTGCCAAAAACGCAATAGCCCCATCCGCTCTGGTTTTTTCCGGTGTGATTGAGAAACGTGTTGTCGTTGACATTCACAAAGAACTGGCTGGTCGCCGAGTGGGGGTCGCTGGTGCGTGCCATCGCAATGGTGCCGGTGTCGTTTGTCAGGCCGTTGTCGGCCTCGTTGTCGACGTTGGCGCCAGTCGGTTTTTGCGTCATGTCCTCTGTAAAGCCGCCTCCCTGGACCATGAAGCCGGGAATCACACGATGAAAAAGCGTGTTGTCATAGTGGCCCGAATTCACGTACTCGAGAAAGTTTGCACAGGTTTTTGGAGCGAGTTCAGGGTTGAGTTCGATTTTGAATACGCCGTGATTGGTAGTGACAGTGACCATGCTATTCCTCGTCTTTTTTTTCTTTCTGCTCGACATACAGCGTGGCGCTCTCGATCACAACGGCCGTTTTCGGCACGTCACTTCTGAACGGCCCGCCAGCACCGGTGGAGGTCTTGCCGATCTTGTCGACCACATCCTGCCCCTCCACAACCATGCCGAAGACGGTGTAGCCCCAGCCTGCCGGATCCTTGGATTTGTGATCCAGAAAAGGGTTGTCTGTTGTGTTGATAAAGAACTGGGCAGTGGCAGAATGCGGATCGCGCGTGCGCGCCATTGCCACTGAATAGCGAACATTTTTCAAACCGTTGTCGGCTTCATTTTCAATGGCCGGGAGTGTGTCCTTGCGCTGATAATCTGCGCTGAATCCACCGCCCTGAATCATAAAACCATCTATCACACGGTGAAAGATTGTGCCCGCATAAAATTCGTTTTCAACGTACTTCAGGAAGTTGTCAGTCGATAGCGGCGCCTTGTCGGGGCTGAGTTCGACCACGATGTCACCCTCAGTGGTGGCAAGCGTTACTCGTGGCGGGGCGTCCTGTGCACTGGCGGTAGAGGCGATGGCGAACAACATTGCAACCGACAATCCGCAAATGAGTTGGTTGGCAAGTTTTTTTATCAAAACGAAAGCTCCGAAGACGTTCAGGTATGCAATGGTAGAGTGTAATGGGTTTGTCACGCGGCGTTGCCGGATTGTCGGGTTTGCAACATAGTTTCAATCGGCCCGGGAATGCCGCACAATTGTCTGATCCCATGGTGCGTAATTTCAAGTGTGCCGAGCCGTGGATGGCATCGCGGGCGTCCGAATTGCAATGCATTCTGCTACCCGTCTCGATACACGATGGAATCGTCCGGCGATCCGCGATTGGTCGATCCTGCAAGCGCTCTTTCATTGACCCCGGCATGCAGCGCTTTGTTCCGGTAGCGGCGGCGATTGTCAGCCCCGCGCAACAAACCCGATAACTCACCGATAGCGAAAGCAGGAGGTCGCCAGTGACAAGCGAGCAGCGCTTCAACACCACGCCAGAGATCGTTGACGACATCCGCCAGGGAAAAATGGTCATCCTGATGGATGATGAAGGGCGCGAGAACGAGGGCGATCTAATTATGGCCGCCTGCCATACCCGCGCGGAAGACATCAATTTCATGGCGACCCATGGACGGGGACTGATCTGCCTTACATTGAGTGAAGCCCGCTGCCGGCAGCTGCGATTGCCGCCAATGGTAACCCACACCGGTGATTCGCACGGTACCAACTTTACCGTTTCGATCGAGGCGGCAGAGGGCGTGACTACAGGCATATCAGCAGCCGATCGTGCGGCCACGATTCAGGCGGCCGTGGCGCCGCAGGCGCGGCCCGAGGACCTCGTCCAGCCCGGGCATATTTTCCCGCTGATGGCGGTCGGCGGGGGCGTGCTGGCGCGCGCAGGCCACACCGAGGCCGGCTGTGATCTGGCCAGGCTGGCAGGCCTTGAGCCGGCGGCGACGATCGTTGAAATTCTCAATCCCGATGGCAGCATGGCGCGAGCGCCTCAACTCCACGAGTTTGCCCGGCATCACGGGCTGAAGATTGGCACGATTGAAGATCTCATTCGCTGGCGGGTCCAGCACGAGCAAACCGTCGAGCGCGTGGCCGAAACGCCGCTGGCCACCGAGTATGGAAACTTTCACTTGTATGCCTATCAGGATGCCGTAGACCATGGCGTGCATCTGGCAGTGGTGATGGGCGAGATCGATCCACAGCAACCGGTGGCGGTTCGCGTGCATGTGGAAAACCTGCTTTGTGATAGTCTGGGCGCGAGTTTTGGCGCAGGATGGCCATTGCGGGATGCATTGGCGCGAATTGCTGCCAGCGGCGCGGGCGTATTGGTGCTGTTGCGGCCCAATCAGAGCGCCAATTCCCTGATCAACACCATCCGCCAGTACCAGCATTCCGCCAGCCTGCAGAAAACAGAGCCGCCCGAGGAGCCATCAGAAGAGCCCGGCGAGTTTCGTTCATACGGACTCGGCGCGCAGATATTGTCCGACCTCGGCATCAAACGCATGCGATTGATGAGTGCACCTCGGGTGTTTCAGGGGCTGGCGGGTTTTGATTTGCAAATTGACGAATTCATAAGCGAGTAGACAGGCTATGTCAGCCGATACAATCAATACAGTCGAGGGCGATTTACACGCTCACGACGCACGCGTGACGATCCTGGTGGCGCGTTTCAACGGCTTTATCGTCGACAGCCTGCTCGACGGTGCAATCGATACCCTGCGACGCAGTGGCGTGGCAGACAAGGACATTGGCGTGGTGCGGGTTCCGGGCGCCTACGAGATGCCAGTGGCAGCGGCCAAAATTGCCGCCTCCGGCAACTGCGATGCGATCATCGCGCTGGGGGCCGTGATTCGCGGCTCGACACCGCATTTTGATTTCGTCGCCGGCGAGTGCAGCAAGGGGCTTGGCGGGCTGGCGCAGCAACATGGATTGCCGATTGCGTTTGGCGTGCTCACTACCGATACCATCGAACAGGCTATTGAGCGCGCTGGCACCAAGGCTGGCAACAAAGGCGCAGAAGCCGCACAAACTGCTATCGAGATGATCAGCCTGTTGCGCAAACTGTGACGGTATCCCGCACACGTGGCAGTGTTTCCAAGCGACGCCGCAACGCTCGTCAGAAAGCCATGCAGGCCATGTATCAGTGGGACTTCGACAACGGTGAACAGACCGTTTGGGCCATATTTGCCCAGTTTCGGGATCTGCAGAACATGGAGTGGGTCGATGTCGACTACTTTCAGGAGTTGTTCTTTTATGCCGTTGAGAATTGCGCCGACATAGACGCCAGGCTGGAAGATTGCCTGGATCGGCCGATGGCCAGAGTTGATCCGGTCGAGCGAGGGGTATTGCGTGTAGCGGCTGCCGAAATGCTGACAAGGCTCGATATACCGTATCGGGTAATCGTTACAGAGGCGCTCGAAATCACAAAACTGTTTGGTTCAGACCAGGGCCACCGCTACGTCAACGGCGTACTCGACAAACTGGCGCGCAGCGTGCGAAGTGTTGAGTACAAAATGCACGAAAAAAAACCGGATCAGTAATCCGCGCAGGAGAGTGTCATCAAAGGTAATCCGATAGCCGCGCGCGAGCTCTTTCGCTCGCCGGCCAGTTTTTTTGCCATGGGCTTTGGCACCGGCCTGTCGCCTTTTGCATCAGGCACGGTCGGCACATTGCCGGCAGTGCTATTCGTTGCACTGCTGGCCGGTATCTCGTTGCCGGTCTATCTCGTGATCACCGCAATCGTTTGTATCGCAGGTGTGTGGATTTGCGACCGTGTAACGACCGATCTGGGTACCCATGACCACGGCGCGATCGTCTGGGATGAAATAGCGGGCTACATGGTTACCATGATCGCCGTGCCAGTGGCACCGCTGACGCTTGCCGCCGGTTTTTTCCTGTTTCGTTTGTTTGATGTCTGGAAGCCAGGGCCAATCCGCACGATGGATGTCAAAGTGCCCGGTGGGCTGGGGATTATGATCGACGACATCGCCGCAGGGGTTTTGTCGTGTATCGCGCTGCATGCGATGATCATCGCCTTTCCGATCATGACGACCTGGTCGATCTCCAGTCTGTTCTAGACAAGAATCACTGTATACATCAGGTGCTTCGATCAATTCTGTCATTCGTGCACTAGCGTGCTAGGGCACGTGGATGCCGAAGCGTTCCAGCCAGTTGGCGACCCGAATCACCGGCAGACCAATCAGCGCTGCTGGATCCTCGCTGCTCATCGACTCCACGATCGCGCTGCCGAGTGATTCCGATTTGAAGCTGCAGGCGCAGTCATAGGGTTTGTCAGCCTGCAGATAGCGTTCAATTGCGGCGGCGTCGAGACGTCGAAACTGCACTTCTGTAGCCACGACACAGGCATGCTGCAGCTGGTCACTGGCGCGGGTCATGCAAAGCCCGGTCTGAAACACCAGTCGCTGGCCGGAAATGGCATTGAGTTGGGCAATCGCGTCTTTGTGATCGTGTGGCTTGCCAATGATTGTGCCGTTGAAGTCGGCCACCTGATCCGAGCCGATAACCACCGCATCGGGGTGCCGGGCAGCGATAGATTGCGCTTTTACCACCGCCAAACGCTGCACCAGATCCAGCGGTTGTTCATTGGGCAGCGGCGTCTCGTCGCAATCCGGCGCCATTTGCTCGAAAGGATAGCCAAGGCGTTTGAGCAACCCGGCGCGATAGCGCGAGGTGGATGCCAGAATGAGTGGCGGTGACGAGAGGCTGGCTGTGGACATCGGTGGTAGGATCCGGCTGGCAGTAAGGGCTGGTGCTTGGGGGCAATAGTATGCGATTCCCGAGCGCAAATTTTGACTTATGCAACATCACTGGTTATGCTTTAGAGTTTTATGGAAACGAGACTGCCGTCCAGATTCAACGCTGCGGCGCTGGGCCGAACCACCACTCTCTGTACCCTCGAACTCCCCGTATCTCACTTCAAGCGATTGGCCGCCCTTTTACTGGACGGTAGCGGCGAAGTGCGTGCGAGTATGCAGTTCGATGTGTCTCAAGACGGGGTGCCCACCGCCAGCGGCAGCTTGCAGGGCGAGGTCAGGTTAACCTGTCAGCGTTGTCTAACGCCAATGGATCACCTGATCTCCACTGCGTTCAGTTTTGGCTTCGTCGCGTCCGAGACAGCGGCCGATGAACTGCCGGACTACCTCGATCCGGTTCTCATGGACGAGGCCGGTGATGTGCTGGCAGTTGAAATGTTTGAAGATGAACTCATCCTGCAATTGCCATTGAGCACATTGCACGCTGAGGATGAAAATTGTGTCCCGCAGGGCGAGACTGGCGAAGCTTCGCAAGCCCCCGAACCCGGCGGAAAAACTTACCAGCCATTTAGCGCGCTTGGCGAAATGCTAAAGAACGACGATGGTTGAAACCATGACCCGGAGAGCCTGATGGCCGTCCAGCAGAGAAGAAAAACCCCGTCGCGTCGCGGCATGCGTCGTTCACACGATGCGTTGAAAGCGCCTGCGTTGTCGATTGATTCCACTACTGGTGAATCACACCTGCGTCACCATGTAACACCCGAGGGCTACTACCGCGGCCGCAAGGTGATCGATGACGTGGTGGAAGTTGAAGACGACGAAGACGACGAGTAGCACACTGGCAATTCGTTGGTGATCAGCCGCGTAAGAGCCGGCAGCATAGACTGCCCGGATCGGAGACGTTTCATTGCCCCGTAACGTAACCATTGCGCTCGATGCCATGAGCGGTGACCTCGGGGCAACTACCGCAGTCGATGCGGCGGTCTCCATGGTTCGCCAGTTCGATGACTTGTCGATTGTTCTGGTTGGCGATCGTGAGGTACTCGACCCGTTGTTGAAAGGTTCTGCACTGACCGGGCGTAAGCGTCTCTCAGTACAGCACGCCAGTGAAATCGTCACTATGGAGGATGCGCCTGCACAGGCAATCCGCTCCAAGAAAGACTCATCGATGCGTGTCGCGATTAATCTGGTGCGTGATGGCGACGCGCAGGCGTGTGTCAGCTGCGGCAATACCGGCGCACTGATGGCGATTGCCCGGTTTGTATTGAAGATGCTCGAAGGCATCGATCGCCCGGCGATTATAACTTCGATCCCGAATATACACGGTCACGTTCAAATGCTCGATCTCGGCGCCAATGTGGACTGCAGTGCCGAGCATCTCTATCAGTTTGCGGTGATGGGCTCAGCGTTATCGTCGGTTGTCGACAGCAAAGCGTCACCGCGTGTCGCACTGCTGAATATCGGCTCTGAAGACATCAAGGGCAATCAGCAGGTAAAGGAAACCAGCAAGTTGCTGGAGGAGAGTACGCTCAATTACATTGGCTTTGTCGAAGGCAATGAAATCTACATGGGCGATGTTGACGTAGTAGTGGCAGATGGCTTTGTCGGCAACGTTGCATTGAAAACATCGGAAGGCGTTGCCAAACTGATTCGCGAATATCTTGGCCAGGAATTCAAGCGCTCCCTGCTGACCAAGGCGATGGCGCTGGTTGCCAGTCCGGTGCTTAAAAAGCTTGGCCAGCGGATCGATCCGCGCCGCTACGACGGCGCCAGTCTGCTCGGTCTGCGTGGTATCGTCATCAAAAGCCATGGCAGTGCCGATGCGGTGGCTATGGAGAGCGCGCTCAAGATTGCCCGGCTCGAAGCCAAGAAAGATCTTATCTCCCTGCTTACCAGTCACACCGATGCACAGGTATTACATCAGGGCGATCTGCATCGCACTTGAGGTCGTTAGCGGTTAAACAGATATTGCGGTATTCCCTTATTGTAGGCTAAATGGACAAAAGCTGTTTTGTTGTCCCTTGCCGGGGCGTTTTATCTCACAGTGCAAAGGTGTAACAATTGAGCAAAGAAGGCCTACGCATATTGCTCGTAGATGATCACGAGTTGGTGCGGGCCGGTATCGCAATGATGCTGAACGCGCTCGATGTGGTTGCGTCTGTATTCGAAACCGCTAGCGGCGCGCAGAGCATCGATCTGGTCAATCAGCACCAGATCGATATGGTATTCATGGACATCCGCTTGTCCAGTGGTATCGACGGCGTAACGGCGGCGTTACGGCTGTTGCAGCTCGTCCCTGAAATTAAAATCGTCATGCTCACCGCTATGTCGGGCGACACTTTGCCCGGTCTTTTGCTCAATGCCGGGGTGAAGGGCTATCTCAGCAAATCGGCGCCGGCTGATGAAGTCGCCAGGGCGGTCGACGTCGTGAGCCATGGTGGCACCTATCTGTCGGCGCAAATTGCCCGCCAGATTGCCTTATCAACATTTAGTCAAAAGGTTGAATCACCCTTCGATCTGCTATCGTTGCGAGAGCTGCAGGTGGTGCTGCTGACCGTTCAGGGTGAAAAGCCGCAACGTATCGCGGAGTTGCTGTTTCTGAGTGTGAAAACAGTCAGCACTTACAAAAAAAGGGCGACGGAAAAACTCGCGGTCGATAATCCGGTAGATCTTGTTAAGCTGGCGATGGAGCACGGCCTGATCGACCGCATATGAAAGATATATCCTGAGACAATCCATGGGCGACGTTAACAAACAGGCAGATGTCCCCGAAGTATTTGATCCGCAACGCTTTCTGCGCACTCTGACCCATCGCCCCGGGGTCTATCAAATGCTCAATCTGGCGGGGGATACGATCTACGTGGGCAAAGCCGGCAATCTGAAAAAGCGAGTTTCCAGCTATTTTCAGAAAGATCCAGGATCGGCCAAAACGCGCATTATGGTGTCGCACGTAGCGGGCGTGCAGATCACCGTGACCAGCAATGAGATTGAAGCGCTGCTGCTTGAAAACAATCTTATCAAGGAGAAGAGACCGCGCTACAACATCCTGCTCAGGGATGATAAAAGTTATCCCTATCTATTCGTATCAACACGTGAAAGTTACCCTCGATTATCGTACCGGCGCGGCGGGCGCAAGCAGGCTGGCAAGTATATCGGCCCCTATCCGCACGCCGGTGCGGTGAAGAAGACGATGCGCTATGTTCAAAAGCTGTTCAAGGTACGCCAGTGCGAGGACAGTTATTTTCGCAATCGATCGCGGCCTTGCCTGCAGTATCAAATCAATCGCTGCACCGCACCCTGTGTAGGACTAATCAGTGAAGAGGACTATCGGCGCGATGTGAATCTGACCATCAAGGTTCTTGAGGGGCGGACTTCAGAGGTTGTCGATGGCCTGGTCGCAGATATGGAGCATGCGGCCGAAGCGCTGGATTTCGAATCGGCTGCGCGGTTGCGCGATCAGGTTCGTAACCTTAAGGCTGTCAACCAGTCGCAGTATGTTGAATTTGGTAACGGGAATGTCGATGTTGTCGCGTGTTATCAGCTTGCGGGCCAAAGCTGTGTGCAGGTATTTTTTGTTCGCAACGGCATGAGTCTCGGTAACAAGGCGTTCTTCCCTGCCACCCCCGAGGGGTCTGCTGACGAGGAAGTCATCAGTGCGTTTATCATCCAGTACTATTTGCAACACGAGGTGCCGCGACAGGTGATCACGAGCAGTGAAATCGCCGAAACAGCGCTGCTTGAAAAAGCCTTCGCAGCGCGGTGCGGCCACGGCGTCGACATTATCCACAGCGTGCGCGGCGATCGACGGCGCTGGCTCGACAACGCCATGGAGAATGCGCGTATTGCGCTTGAGGCGCGGCTGGCCACGCGATCAGGTATGTCCCGGCGGCTGGATGAACTGCGGCAACTGCTTGAACTCGACGATCTGCCGCAGCGCATGGAGTGTTTTGACATCAGTCATACCGGCGGTGAGGCGACGATTGCTTCCTGTGTGGTATTCGGGGTCGACGGGCCGATCAAGGCCGAATATCGGCGATTCAACATTCGCGATATCACCCCCGGTGACGATTACGCCGCCATGCGTCAGGCGCTTGAGCGTCGCTACACCCGATTGTTGAAAGAAAACCAGCGCATACCTGAGGTATTATTTATCGATGGCGGCAAGGGTCAGGTAGCTGTTGCGCAGGAAGTGATCAATGATCTGCAACTGACTGAGATGCAAATCGTCGGTGTTGCCAAGGGGCCTGAGCGTCGGCCCGGCGAGGAGACGCTGTTGCTGTGCCGGACCGGAGCCGAGCGGCAAATGTCGCACGATTCGGCCGCGCTGCATCTGGTTCAGCAGATTCGCGACGAGGCACATCGCCATGCGATCACCGGTCATCGTGCCGCGCGAGGGCGGGCGCGTCGGCGCTCTGTGCTCGAGGATATCGCAGGTCTTGGTCCCAAACGTCGCAAGTATCTGCTGACGCATTTTGGCGGGATTCAGGCGCTACAGTTGGCGAGCGCCGAGGATATCGCTAAAGTACCCGGAATCAGTAAACAGTTGGCAGGCCAGGTCTACGACTTTTTTCACGAGGCGGGAAATTGAACAACAGCTGGAGCGCGGAGATGAACCGCATCAACATCCCCAATTTGCTCACGTTTGCCCGTATCGTCCTGCTGCCGGTAATACTGATCATTTTTTATTTGCCTTACTGGTGGGCGCGGCCGCTGAGTTGCGCCATTTTCCTGATGGCAGCGATCACCGACTGGCTCGATGGATACCTGGCGCGAAAATGGGAGATTGAATCGGCTTTTGGTGCCTTTCTCGATCCTGTGGCCGACAAACTCATGGTCGCAAGCGTGCTGATACTGCTTGTGGAAGATGCCTCGACCTGGCTGCTGACCGTGCCGGCCATCGTGATCATCGGGCGCGAAATCACTATTTCGGCACTGCGCGAATGGATGGCAAGCGTCGGCTCCCGGGCCAAAGTGGCAGTGTCCTACCTGGGGAAGATCAAGACAACCGCGCAAATAACTGCGTTGGCGATGTTATTGTTTCGCGATAATCTCTTTGGGCTACCCATTTACGATATCGGTATGGTCTGTCTGTATCTGGCGGCGGTGCTGACTATCTGGTCAATGGTCGATTACCTGGTCGCGGCCTTCAGTAAGGATGCCGACAAGGCAGGCAAGGCGTCCTGAAATTCCCCGCGTATGAATGAATATGTATATAAGAAGTCGCAATGGTGATAGTTGAATGGCAGCTGTAACGGCAATTTATTCTGCAAACCATATAATGGCGCGATGAAAAGAGCCAGAATCTAGCCGCGTTGAACGGCTTCAGGAAACACCGACAAACGGTCGGACTATTGAGCGCACTGCTCCTGCTGACGAGCGTTGAAGCAACGGCCGCCAGCTGGAGCGGGTACGTCAACACCGAGACCTTCGTCGATCAAAAGTACGGCTATATGTCCATCCGCAGCGATGAGAAAAGCTACAGTGCGATTCGGCTGGTATGCTTTCCGCCGGTGGGCTTTCGAATCTACGTTGACAGACGTCTTTTCCCGGACGTGGAAAGCAGCCCGATCTCCTTCTCCATCGATTCGCTGCCTGCGCATGTCGTTGAAACAAATCGCACCAGCACGGAGTTTATTGTTACCGAAGATTACCCGGAATTCTGGGA
Organism: uncultured Granulosicoccaceae bacterium; assembly: GCA_937920585.1. GTDB lineage: Bacteria > Pseudomonadota > Gammaproteobacteria > Granulosicoccales > Granulosicoccaceae > CAKZSB01. Next base: position 13,181 of record CAKZSB010000137.1, read on the forward strand.
TCTGGTTGCGCAGATGATTGCGGGTGCCAGGTTGCGAGTCGGTGCCGCCGACGGCCAGCAATCCAGTTTCGCATTAACCGGATTCAGTGGCGCTTACAAAAGTGCCTGTGCCTGGATGAGCGGTTCAGACGGCTATCTTGAACACCTCGATGACTACCAGTAGGCTAACTCCCGCATGGTGAGTTGAACCCTGTGCCGCTGGTTCTTGCGGATTTGGCAGCCGGACCTGTCGCCGGAACGGGTAAAAAGCACACGGCTGTCTGCACGTTAAAGTGAATAACAGGGAGTTGTTCAGTGAGCGGGCATTTACCGGGTATCGCCGATTGGTTAAAACAGCATCAACTCGAGCTACAGAAAGCCGGCATCCAGTTGCATGATGCCGCGCAACTCAGCCTCGCGCCCTACTAACGATTGTGCCTGACGACGCTGACGAGCCAGATATCGACTTTCCACTTCGCGAGTGTCGAGCACGCTGAAGGCCGCCACCGGATCACGAATGGCTTTCAGTTCATGCATACCAGAGATTGCATCAGAAACTGATTGCCAGCCAGGCGGCGGGTGGTATCGCTAACGACAATAGAATCTTCCTGCGCCAGTCCCTGTAGCCGTGCGGCGAGATTAGGTGTTTCGCCAACCACTGCGTGCCCCTGTGACGAGCCGATGCCAATCATCTCGCCAACCACCACAAGGCCTGTGGCGATCCCACATCGACAAGCCAGTGCCTTGCCGCTCGGTGCGCATAGCCGTGTCGTTTCGCGGGTGATCTCGAGTGCGGTTCGAATCGCGCGGCTGGCGTCGTCTTCGGAAGCTGCCGGCCAGCCAAAATAGATCAGTACGCCGTCGCCCATGTAGCGGGAAACATAGCCTGGTAGCGTTCCACGCAACGCTTTACTCCGGCCTGATAGTCCCGCACCAGATCGCTCATATCCTCGGGATTGAGCGATTCGGCCAGCGCTGGCCAAAACAATTGTTGCTGCAGAGCTCGATAACGTCGAATCATTACCCGGGCAATCCCGAAAAGACGCCGTGATGGACATTTTCGAATCGCTCTGCTCGAAGAAGCCTGGCAAGTCATGGATGAGCTGAACAACGAGTACTTTCCGGCGGAGTGGTTGCGTATCAAAGCACTGACGATCGAGCAAAACGGTAATTCAGATGACGTGCAGGCAGAGGAGGTGATCATCGCTGCGATCGCTCGGGCCAGTTCTCAGGGAGCAAAATTATTCGAGCTCACCGCAACAATGGATCTGGTGCAGTTGCAGCAAAGGCACGGCAGAGAAATCGCGGGCGAGATGTTGCGAGACTTGATTGCAGTCTTTCAGCCGAATGCAACGTTCGGGCATCTGGAGCGCGCCCGTTTGTTTAGCGATAGTATCGCCGCCGGCGCGTGAATTATTGTTCAGCGCCGATAGCGGGATCTGCTTCAATATCGAGCGGTCCATTGTGTGACGATATCTGTTTCGCCAGCGCCGGCGCCGATTCACAGGAGCCGAAAACAAGGTAGTCTGCGGCGGCACGCGCCATGCCCTCGAATGATCCATCATCGCGATGAAATCCGAAATCCCGGGTTAGATCATCTGCTGCGTAGCAGTCTGCGGTTATGCCGCCTGCCGCGCTGACATCACCCACATTGTAAAATTCCGAGTGCATCGCGCTTAGGCTCCTGCCGCAAAATGATGCCGCTGTCGAGACGAACGGCTTGCCCAGCGTGGTGTCGCCGATCGTGATAACTTCAATGTACGGTCGCAGCGCATTGATCAACATTTCCGATGCCGATGCGGTAGCGCCAGTGGTAATGACGACAACGCGGTTCAGGCCCAGGTTTCTTGCTTCAACCGGAAAGTCGGGCGCAAAGTTTGAGCTGGAGTATTTGTCGTTGAAACGATCTTCACCAAAGGGCAGGTTGTCGGTAGCCGGTCCGGCAATCTGGCTGGCAAGCTTGCGTGCAATTCTGGTAAGACCGCCTCCGTTGTAGCGTAAATCGACAATCAGATCGCTGACTTCACGCTCGCGAAAGAAATCCATGGCGCTATCGAGCTCGGCAGCCGATGTGCCAATAAAACGTTCGAATACAAGATAGCCGAACGAACCACTGTATTCAGGATGCACGAGCGATTGCTGATGAATTGCGGAATTGATCTGGTACTCAGCCTGAGTTAATACGATGGTTTTGCGTTCATCGCTTGCGCCATCGATGACTACCCATTCTGTTGCAAGTGGCTCCTCCCGGGTGCCGACAAATTCATTGTATTGCGCGGTCGACAAATCATCCCATGCAACGCCATTGACCGACTCGATGATGTCGCTGCGTTTCAATCCCGCCCGACCCATCGGCGCTTCGCGATAGACGCGCGCAAGCCGGGGGCGACCTTGCTCGTCGCGGCGAATCGTGTAACCCATTCCGAAGGCAGTACCTGCAGACAGAAATTGTGATCGCGTGGCAGCATTCCCGAGGCTACTGAATGATTCACGTGTGTCGACGCGTAAATCACGAAGCAATGATTCCGGATCGGGATAGGCATCCGGATCGACGACCGGGACCTGATCGTAAAACAGGTAGTAGTCGCGCATGCTGCGATCGACCCAGTTGTTCTGAGCGCTAACCGAGCAATCGAAACTGACTTCTATCTGATAGTCCGCCGCTGTGTCTCCGTAAACTACAGCGTAGTGGTCTTCTGTGGTGTCTGCGCTGCAAATGTTTTCTTTGAAAGGGGTGACCGCGGCGCAAAGTGCATCATCGGCAGTTGAGTCAAGGCCTGGCACCAGAAAGATGTCGGCATCGCCGCTCAGGCTGTTCAGGATGACCTGGCCGCCAGCGGGCACTCGATAGGGGACAATGTCGTCTTGTGCGACGGTGCCACTGAGGATTGTGCCCGGCACAAGCACAGCGACCGTCTCCGCTCCGGGGCCGCAGGCATCTTCAACACTGTCCTGCTGCGCCGGATTGGAGTCTCCCGTGCAGAGGGTGGTCGGGTTAGTGCCGTCGTCGTCAGGGGTTTCGGTTTGCGGCGTTACCGGCGTGGATTCTTCAACGTCTGCACCACTGCCTCCACCGCAGGCAGTCAACAGCAGTAAAATCGAGCCGGCGACGACAGCTCCAGGCGTGCGGCAGCGTAATTGTTGAATCGCGAGCATAACCAACCTCTTTGCATTCGGCAGTGTGGGAGCCGAACGCATGTTGCGTAAACCGATTTACTGGTCAAACTTGCATGTTTCGATAGCCAAGTCAATATGCCGGTAACGGTGCAACTTTGCGCGGCGGGTCTGCTGTGAACCGTGTGGTCAATTGGCAGGTATCAAGGTGATCAAACAAACTGGCAGCGGCCAACTGTCAGCACATAATGTTTTCCCGCTTTTCAATGTGTGCAATTACTGATTCAATGCAGGCCACAAGTAGAGGAAAGCTATGTCCATCACCGTTTACGTCGCGAAAAAAATAATCACCATGAATCCCAGTCGTCCGCAGGCGAGTCACGTCGCTGTGCGCGATGGGCGGGTGCTGGCAGTCGGCAGTTATGAAGATGTCAGCAGCTGGGGCGAGCACACACTGGATGACCGCTTCGCCGACAAGATACTGATGCCGGGTTTTGTCGAGGGTCACGCGCACGCGATGGAGGGCTCGCTGTGGAGTAAGGTCTATTGTGGCTGGTTTGATCGCAGCGACCCGGACGGCAAAGTCTGGCAGGGAGTGAAGAGCATTGATGCTGTGGTGGAGCGCCTGCGCGCTGCCGCCGACACCAGTGCCGATCCTGCCGGGCCGATATCCGGTTGGCAGCTCGACCCGATCTACATGGACAACGTGCGCGTCAATCGTGCCGACCTGGATCGCGTATCGAATGAGCGGCCGGTGGGCGTGCTGCACGCCTCCGGGCATATCCTCAACGTCAACAGCAAAGCGCTGGAACTGGCTGGCCTGCTGAAGCAGGGAGTCGAGCACCCGGGTATTCCTCTCGGTGATGATGGTCTGCCCACCGGTGAGTTGAAAGGGCCGGATGCGATGATGCCGGTTGGCCAGTATGTGGGGTTTGAGCGAACCCTGCTCGATGCCGATGAAAACGGCCTGCGAAACTTTGCCAAACTTTGTGTGCGCACCGGAACCACCACCATTACTGATCTCGCCTCGCGGTTACAGCCGGATGCGGTCGACATGATGCTGCGTGTCACGGCCGAAGACAGCTATCCCGTCTGCCTGGTGCCGCTGCGTTTCTTCATGGGCCTGTCGCCCGCTGACCTGATTAAGGAAGTGATTTCACTCAAGGCGCGCTCGACTGAACGACTCAAACTCGGGCGCATCAAGATCGTTGCCGACGGCTCCATTCAGGGTTTTTCCGCCCGCCTGCGGTGGCCTGGCTATCACAACGGTGCACCCAACGGGTTGTGGTACATCGCGCCGGACCAAATGGCCGAGATCTACCAGCTTGCGTTGCAGGCTGGCATTCAGGTGCACACGCACACCAACGGTGATCAGGCCACGCAACTGGTGCTGGAGAAACTGGCGCCGGCACTGCAGCAGACGCCCAACCCGGATCATCGCTTTACCCTGCAGCATTGCCAATTGGCAGACGCCGCGCAAATGCGCCAGGCCGCCAAGCTGGGTATGTGCGTCAATCTGTTTGCCAACCATCATTTCTACTGGGGCGATGAACACTACCGCCTCACCGTTGGCCCGGAACGCGCCACTCGCATGAATGCCTGCCGCACCGCCCTGGATAGCGGTTTGCCGCTAGCGATACACTCCGACGCCCCCGTGACCCCGCTTGGACCGCTGTTTACTGCCTGGGGTGCAGTCAATCGCATCACTGCATCCGGACGCGTGCAAGGAGAGCAGGAGTGCATCAGCGTGGCTGAGGCGCTGCATGCGATCACCCTCGGGGCCGCCTACACGCTGCATATGGAAGGTGAGATCGGCTCGATCGAAACCGGCAAGCGCGCGGACTTTGCCGTGCTGGAGCATGATCCTTCCGAGGTCGATCCAATGGCGCTGAAAGATATCGGCGTCTGGGGCACAGTTCAGGGCGGGCGGGTGTTTGCCGCCGGCGATTTGTAGCTCGCGATGTCTGAGCCGCTCGCCGCGACCGTCATCGGCGGTTATCTGGGCGCTGGCAAAACCACGCTGGTCAATCAGTTGCTGCGCCATGCCGATGGCCAGCGACTGGCAATACTGGTCAATGAGTTCGGTGCGTTACCGATCGACGAAGACCTCATCGAAGCCGAGAACGACGAGCTTATCTCCATTGCCGGCGGCTGTATATGCTGTAGCTTCGGCTCAGACCTGACAGCAGCGCTGATCGACATGGCTGCCCGCAATCCTCGGCCCGACCACGTGATCATCGAATCGTCCGGTGTTGCCATGCCGGCGGCGATCGGCGCCAGTATCGGTTTGCTGAAT
>CAKZSB010000138.1 GCA_937920585.1 uncultured Granulosicoccaceae bacterium
TACCGGTTGCTACTTACCAACCCGGCGGCCTCCAGGCTTCCGGGTTAAGCACTCTGCGCGCGCCTCCCCGGCGCATTATTAAAGCAAACGGTAAGGTGATGAGATGTCCCACTCCCACCCTGATATAACTTCCAGCGGCCACAATCGGCCCGGTGTCCACACCCATGTTCGGGCAGCTCACAGCGTTCGACTTATTCAGGCTGCCTGATGCCTCAGGTAGCCACAATGACTCGAACCTTCCCATTATTCTAAAAATTCGGTACTGAACATGAGCATTGATCCTTCACAAAAATATCGTCCTTTTCCGGCCATCGATTTGCCGAACCGCCAGTGGCCCTCAACAACGCTTACCCGGGCACCGACGTGGTGCAGCGTCGATTTGCGCGATGGCAACCAGGCGCTGGTGGAACCGATGGGCAGCGAACGCAAGTTGCGCATGTTTCGGATGTTGCTGGACATCGGCTTCAAGGAGATTGAAGTCGGCTTTCCGGCCGCCTCACAGACCGACTTCGATTTCGTTCGCCACTTGATCGAAAACAACCTGATACCCGAAGATGTGACCATTCAGGTTTTGACCCAGGCGCGCGAGGAACTGATCGCCCGTACCTTCGAATCATTGAAGGGCTGCCATCGCGCGATCATGCATTTGTACAACTCCACCTCTACAGCGCAGCGGCGCGTGGTATTCAATATGGACCGCGAAGGGGTTAAGAAAATCGCGGTTGACGGTGCAAAGCTTGTCGCCGACTATGCCGCACGCAACCCGGATACCGAATGGGTTTTCGAATACTCGCCCGAGAGTTTTACCGGCACCGAGATGGATTATGCCGTTGAGGTTTGCGATGCGGTGATGGACGTATGGCAGCCAACACCTGAAAACAAAACCATTCTCAATCTGCCGGCCACGGTCGAGATGTCTACACCCAACATCTACGCCGATCAGATCGAGTGGTTTCTGGCTAACGTCAGCCGGCGCGACAGCGTGATTTTAAGCCTGCACCCGCACAACGATCGCGGCTGCGCGGTGGCGGCTGCGGAACTGGGCCAGATGGCCGGCGCCGATCGCGTTGAAGGCACCCTGTTCGGCAATGGCGAGCGAACCGGCAATGTTGATCTGGTGACCATGGCACTGAATCTGTTCAGCCAGGGCGTCGATCCGCAACTGGACTTTTCCGACATCTATGAAGTCATGCGCACTGCCGAACACTGCAACAAACTGCCGGTACACCCGCGCCATCCCTATGCGGGCGAGCTGGTTTTTACCGCCTTTTCCGGTTCACATCAGGATGCCATCAAGAAAGGCCTGACGGCCCACCGCGCATCGGACGATGAAATCTGGGATGTGCCCTACCTGCCAATCGATCCGGTTGATGTCGGCCGCAGCTACGAGGCGGTCATTCGGGTAAACAGCCAGTCCGGCAAAGGCGGCATTGCGTTCATTCTCGAAAAGGACCATGGGCTGGAGCTCCCGCGTCGGCTGCAAATCGAATTCAGCCGGGTAATTCAGGGCATCAGTGATCAAACCGGCAAGGAGATTGAGTCCGAGCATATCTGGCGCGCTTTCAGCGGCGAGTTTCTCGAATCCGGCTCGCCGTTGAAATTTGTCGAGCACCAGACATCTGCCGAGGACAAAGACACCGAGCGGCGCAGTATCGACGCGAAGGTACTGGTCAACGGCAGCACCGTCGCGATTTCAGGCAGCGGCAATGGCCCGATCGACGCCTTCGTCAACGCACTCAAATCCCGTTTCAATATCGATTTTCGCGTGGTCGATTACCACCAGCATGCGACTGGCAGCGGCTCGGAAGCGCAATCCGCCTGCTATGTCGAAATTCAGGTTGGCAAGGGCGAAACACGCTATGGTGTCGGTATGAATGCCAATATCGTCAGCGCATCGCTCATTGCGATTTGCTGTGCCGTCAACCGCGCCGAGGGAGATCTGCTCAGCATCGAGCTTCCCGACATCAGCCTGAGTGATGAAAGGGACTCCTCGCCTATCGCCTAGCGGCTGTCTTTATCTGGCGCTGCACCTGCTCTTTGGTGCAGCGCTTGTCAGTACTTGTTTCAGGCCGGCCGCAGCCCAATCCACAAATCTTTCGCCCGAGCACGAACTGCAGCACGAACTGCACATAGCGCGACTGGTTTTCCGCCCCGATATCAACAACAGCTGGCACCCCCCGGGACGGCCCTGGTGGTCGATCGACTGGCCCGACGCCGAACAGCATTTCACCGACGGTGTCAGCCGCTACACCACAATAGACATCGCGCCGGACAGTCACCACATCAGCCTCGATGATGACACGGTTTTCGATTATCCCTGGCTGTTCGCCCAGCAGGTTGGACGCTGGCACCTTAGCGACAATGAAGTAGCAACCCTCAGACAATACCTGCTGCGCGGTGGCTTTCTGGTTGCGGACGATTTTCATGGCCCGCAGCAATGGCAGGTATTCAGCCAGACGATTGGCCGCGCGCTGCACGAGTACCGGATTATTGATATACCAGCGGGCGACGAATTGCTGCACGTGCTCTACGAGCTGGAGCAACGCACGCAGATACCGGGGCGCCGCCACCTCTACTACGATGGCAGTGGTATCGCGGTGCAGATGCCGCACACGCCACCGCGGTGGCGAGGCATCTACGATTCACAGGGACGTTTGATGGTCGCGATCAACTTCAATATGGATATGGGCGATGCCTGGGAGCACGCCGACGACCCGGACTATCCGCTGCCGATGACATCACTGGCCTACCGCTTCGGCATAAATTATCTGCTCTATGCCATGACCCACTGATCCGCCATGTCGGACACGTCGATCCATCGACGCCTGCTGCATTTTTGTGCCTGCCTCGCTGCAAAATCGGCAGCTTACACAGGCTTGCGAATTATCTAAGCTGCAGCTTTTGCCCTACCGTAGAACACTGGATTATCGGAGCACAACGCGCTCGTTAATGTGCGAGCGTTGCAGCACCGGCGGCACGGGCGATGACTTGCGAGGTCCACGCAGTGATCAAACCCCAACAAAACGACAAACCGGCAACGATCGGATTCCTGCTGTTGCAGGATTTTTCGATGCTCGCTTTCACCGCTTGCGTCGAGCCCATCCAAATGGCCAATCAGCTCTCTGGCGAGACGCTGTATCAATGGCAGGTCATCGGCGTGAGCAAGACACCGGTCAAGGCGAGCAATGGCATTCTGTTCACGCCCGAGTGCACTGTCGATGACGAGATCGACGTCGATGCGGTATTCGTTTGCGCCGGCCACCGGGCACAGTTGCAGGCAGACCCGCACGTGGTCAACTGGCTGTGCCAGATTGCCACTCGCGGCATCGTGCTCGGCGCCGTCAGCAGCGGCGCCTATTTGCTCGCCAAAGCGCAGACGCTGGGCGATGTATCGTGCACCGCGCACTGGAAATACGTCCACAGCATTCAGAAAGCCTTCCCGGCGCTTGCGATCAGGCCCGGGCTTTTCAAGACAAATGGCAGACGATATACCAGCGCTGGCGGCACCACCGGGCTGGATATGTTTTTGAACGAGATTGGCAGCGCCCACGGTGCATCGCTGGCACTGGGGGTTGCCGATCAGTTCAACTGCGGACACATTCGGGTCAGCACGGATCGCCAGCGCGAACTGCAAACCCGGCGGATCACGCATCTGCAACCCAAACTGGCTAAGGCCATCGTGCTAATGGAAAAGTCCATCAGCGCTCCCCAGCCAATCGACGTTATCGCCAGGCGATTGCATCTGCCGACAAAAAAGCTCAATGACCTTTTCAGTTATTACGTCAACTGCAGTGCCAAACGATACTACCTGCAGTTGCGGCTGGAGCACGCCCGCAAACTATTGCGCGATTCGAGCGAGTCCGTCGCGTTCATTGCCGCCGACTGCGGGTTCGCATCGGCCTCGCATTTTGGCCGACGCTATAAGGCTCGCTATGGCCATTCCCCCAGACACGAGCGGGCTGTTTGCAATCGCCCTGGCAGCGGCCAAAGTGCCTGCACACCCGCGGGCATAGACCCGCAAGTTGATGCAAATCGATTCGCTCTGCCTAGAAGTGCGACGTAATCAGCTTGCCCGGCAGCCACAGTGCCAGCATCGGAAACAGCAACACGATAATCAGCACGATGGTGTCAGAGATACAAAAAGGGAATGAACCACGAATCACCTGAGTGACCGGCAGTTTGGTCACCCCGCTGACCGCAAACAGATTCAGCCCCACCGGCGGAATGACACTGCCGATCTCGATGCACAGTGCCGTCATGATGCCAAGATGCACCGGATCAACCCCCAGTGACAGCGCGACCGGAAAGTAGATTGGCACGGTAAGCACGAGTATCGCCACACCGGTGAGCCACATCGACAGCAATAACAAGGTGGCCATCAGCGCAAACAGGAAACCATGTTTCGACAAGCCCAGGGTGCCAACCCACTCCGCGATTTCCTGCGGCCAGCCCATATTGGCGAGGAAAAACTGGAAAATACCGACACAGCCCAATAGAAAAAACACAATGCCGGTCAGGTTCATTGTGCGCCGGGTAACGCCCATCAGTTCCCTGATAAACGGTTTGCCCTTGAAGATAACGCCGTAGGCCAGCGCATAACAGGCCGCAGCAGCGCCGGCCTCGGTCGGCGTGAATACCCCGCCATAGAGTCCGCCGAGCACCAGCACTGGCATCAGCAGAGCCGGCAACGCTTCGAGAAACGACGTCCAGCATTTGCGTGCGCTGAACGTGCCTGCAGGCAGCTTCACCACAAACACTGATACGGACACAATAATAATCGCATCGCTGATCGCCAGCATAATGCCCGGCACTACACCGGCGAAAAACAGATCGACAATCGAGATTTCTGTGATCACGCCAAAAAGAATCAGCGTGATGCTGGGCGGAATCAGCAGTGCAATCCCGCCCGCCGAGGCAATCACACCGGCAGCCATCCACTTGGGGTAACCACGCTTGACCATCTCCGGGTAGGCGATGACGCTCATCGCCGCCGCCATCGCGGTGGATGATCCGGAAATCGCGCCGAACAACACCGCCGATAACAGTGTTGCGTAAGCAAATCCGCCCGGCACCCAGCCGATCAGCGCATCGGCAAAATTGAACAGGCCACGGACCAGACCGGTTTTCTCCATGAGAAAGCCGGCGTAGATAAAAAACGGGATGGCGATCAGCGTGTATTTGCTGATGAAATTGAAGAACGCTTCGTAGAGCGTTCCGAATGTCAGGAAATCATCGAACATCACCAGTATGGCGGTTGATCCTGCCAGTGAAATGCCGATCGGCACGCCGATAAACAACAGAACAAACAGTGCCATTGCCAGTGCGAGCATTAATTAGCTCCTTGTTCGCAAAGTTGCCGATCAAACATCGGTGGTTACTTCAATTTCGGTGTTGAGATATTCGCGTCGCTGAAAACTGATCAGATCTTCAACCAGTTGCAGGAGCGCAATCAGCGCCATCAACAGAAAACCGATCATCAATAAAACATAAAACGGCCAAAGCGGAATAAGCAGGCTGTAGGTTGTGAGATCGCGCTCCAGCGCATAACTGAGGGTTGGCCAGCCGGTGATACCGATCGCCCCGCAGAACAACACGATAATGGCTGAGACAATAATCTTTAAAAAACCGACGGCTCTGTAGTAGCCGCGCGAATGCAAAAGCTGAATGATCGCATTCATAACCAGATGACTGCGCCGAATCTGTGTGACACCGAAATACAGTGCCACCGCCGAGATCATTCCAACGATGATCGCATCCTGTCCCCATTCAAACACAACGCCAAAAATGTATCGGCGCACAATTTCTACCATCGCAAACAGCGTGAGCACCAGCAGCATGGCGGCCGACAACCAGCCAATCACGTTATCAACCCAGTTCTTTATGCTCTGGGAAATGGCCAGAAAAGCATTCATTCAACTGCTCCGCTCATCGCACCTGCCGGTAGTCAATAAAAAAAAGGTCGCCATTGACTGGCGACCCTCAGTTGTTGCCGCCTGGCGGCTACTTGCGATTTTTCGCTCTGTGCAGATCGGAGCCTTTGCCGTAGCGCGTAAAGTACTCTTCGTAGGCTGCGCAATCGGTTTGCTCGAGCGGATGAGAACCCGGCGGATTGTTTTTAACCAGCTCTGCGGCTTCTGCCGTGAACTGATCCACCAGCTGATCACCGACGTCGTCGACCTTACTCTTGATCCACTCGTTGGTCGCACCGCCTTCGGCCTGCTTGACAGCAGCAGCCTCCTCTTCGTTCATCACGTAGATGCCTGGCGCTGATTTGTCGGTGGTCAGGAATTTATCGAGTGTGCGCTTGTCGTTGCAGTAGTTGATCGCGCGCTGGAACGGTATGAAGTCATTGACCATGATGTCGGTAAGCGCCGCCTGCTGATCTTCGGAGAGCTTGCTCCACCAGCGGTTGGATGCACCGAACCAGTAGTAGTCGCCGACGATGCCATTGAGACCGGCAACGGTAAAGTATGGCGCCTGTTCCTTAACGGCGTTGAAGCCACCCAGCGACGTGAGCAGACCATCGATCACACCGGTTTGCAACGCCGGCGGGACATCACCGAATGCCATCGACTGAGGATTGGCACCGAGCGAACTCAGCAGAGCGTTTTCGGCAGGCCCCATGGAACGCATTTTTTTTCCGGCAAAATCTTCAGGAGCTACCAGACGCTTCTCAACTGCACCTGCCCCCATATACATGCTGAGGTGGCCCGCGCCGAACATGGTGATACCGTGGACCTTGTCGAACTGCTCGACGAGATCGGCGAAAGTTTTAGTTGAGTCGACGCCATCGATAGCGCCGGCTGTGGTCAGCTTGCCCGCACCCAGCAACACGTTGGCAAGCGGCTCGACGCTCGCAGTTTTACCGAACTGGCCAGTGATCATTTCCAGGTTGCCCTGGGTCATGGCTTTCACGCCCTGCGGAATCGTGTAAAGCGATTTTGCCCAGTAGATCTGTACCTTGCTACCGGGGATTTTCTTTTCCACCTGCTCGGCGAAATAAACTTCGGCGATCGCGGCAGGATGCGGTGGACCCGAGTGATCGGATGCCCAGCGCAGCTTGACCGGCTCTACGGCGGATACGCTGGTGGTGGCGATCGCTATCGCTGCTGCGAGTAGCGTTGTTGCTGTATTGCGAAATCGTGACATTCCTGCCTCCAGTGACTATGCGGTTATCGTGAGATCGTCGTGAATTACGACCTGCCCCGGAACCCTAACAGACCTTTCGGTTGCGGGAAACCTCCCGCGTGGAGATGCAGGCAGAATCAGCCGCTTGAGCGCGACGTTCAAACCGGACAGGCAATGAGCGATCGGTCAGCCCACGCCCGGCACAATGCCGATATTCAAACCCTGGCAAATCGCCCGCGCCGCTGCCAGCAGTTTTGCATCTGCGCGGAAGGCTCCAACAATCTGCAGGCCCACTGGCATTCCGCCTGTGCCTGTGAATGCCGGTACACTCAACGCCGGGACATGCAGCGCTGTCCATGCCGTGTTGAATACCGGATCACCGGTTGCCTGCAGGCCGTGCCAGGCCTCGCCCGGCGCCACCGCAGTTAACAACACATCGTAATCGCGCATCATTTGTTCGTACGCAAGCCGTTGTTGCACCAGCGCCGCCTGCGCTGTGATGTAGTCTTCGTAACTTGCCTGCAGGCCATCCTCACAACGTCCATCGAGTAATTTCGGACTGAGCAGCTGGCCGTGCTGAGTGCGCTCCCAGGAAATGGCGCGGGCAAATTCGTAGCCGGAGATCGTTCGGTGATGTTGTGCGATGCCATCAAATCCAGGCGGGGGTTCAATATCGTGAACGTGAGCTCCGCCTGTGGACAGTTGTTGAGCCGACGCTTCAATCAGCTGCTGGGTAGCGCTTTCAGCCTTGTCCCAGTGCGGACCGCGAAAGAGTCCAATGCGCAGATCGGCGAGCTCGACGACTTCGAGCGCTCTGGCGGGCGCCCTTAACAGCGCGCGGCGGACAATTTCGATATCGTCGACACAGCGGGTAAACCAGCCGAGCGTATCGAAGCTCGCCGCACATTCAAAGACCCCGGAGCGATTGATATCGCCAAAGCTCGGTTTAAAACCATAGACACCGCAATAGGCCGCTGGCCTGAGCACTGAACCGGTGGTTTGGGTACCCAGCGCAAAAGGCACCATCGCTGCCGCCACGGCCGCAGCGCTGCCACTCGATGATCCTCCGGGTGTGTGCTGCAGGCCGTGCGGATTGCGCGTCTTCCCGGGATGGAAATGGGCGAGCTCGGTGGTGACGGTTTTACCCAGGCAAACACCACCGGCCTCCCGCAACAGCGCAACACAGGCAGCGTCGCGGTGGGCGCGGTGATCGTGATAGATGGGTGTGCCAAACTGCGTGGGCATGTCGAATGTATCGATAATATCCTTAACGCCAAACGGTATGCCATGCAGCGCTCCGGTCGCCGGCGAGGCATCGAGCAGCCGCGCCGCCATACGCGCCTTGTCATCACCCAGACAGGCCCAGGCTCTAACCTCGTGTTCGCACCCGCCCGCGCGGGCAAGACAGCTTTCGGTGACTTCGGATGGCTGCAGATCACCACGCCCGATAGCCACCTGCAACTGGGTTATGGTCATTTGTGCCGGATCAGTTACTGCCTTTGTCATTCACTTTTTCCTGCCAGAGCCGAGTTGTTTCTACTGCCATTCTGGCATTGCTGCCCGACATGTGAAATCCTGCTTGCCACCTGATTCAACGCACGCGTGGTTGAAGCACCGAGCACCACGTAGAATCTGCCACAACCATACAGGACGACGACAATGCCAGCACGCACAGCGATAGTAACCGGATCAGGACAGAATATCGGTCGCTCGATAGCGCTGTGTCTTTCCAGCGCCGGTTTCAACGTGGTGCTCAATGGGTCAGCCAATCGCAGCGCCTGCGAATCGGTCGCCAGTGAAATCACCGCAGCAGGCGGTACGGCATTCATCGAGATGGGCGATGTCGGCAGCCAGGCGGATGTGACGCGCATTGTGCAGGCCGCACGCAACCAATTCGGTTCAATAGATGTATTGATCAACAACGCCGCCATCCGGCCGGACTGTAAGTTCCTGGAAGTTGAGGAAAGCGAGTGGGAGCATGTTATGAATGTGAACTACAAGGCTGCGTTCTGGTTTGCACGGCAATGCCTGCCCGATATGATTGAGCGTGGCTGGGGACGCATCGTAAATTTCACAGGCATGAATGCACAGATGGGTTACGCCGGCAAAGCTGCCGTGACAGTTTCAAAACACGCCGCATGGGGGCTTACCAAAGCACTGGCCAAAGAATTCGGTCCGGCCGGCGTGACAAGCAATATTATTTCGCCGGGCACGATTGACGGTGAGGCAAAAGATCCTGCCGATCATCGCGACTTCGACGCGCTGGAAAAATCTATTCCGGTGCGGCGCCTTGGTACACCGAATGATATCGCCGCGCTGGTGGAGTTGCTGGTAAGCGACAAGGGCGGCTTCATCAATGGCCAGATGCTGCAAGTCAATGGTGGCGTGGTAAGCCAGACCTGAATTCAAACCGGGATCGGTAATACCTATATCACCGCGATCTTTAGTACCCAATCTCAATATCGCGCGTGCCAAACTTAAAAAAAATACTCCGGGCGAATGCTGTTGCGCCAGCAGGCAACGGCTAGTGCCCGCTTGAAGTTAATCCGGACAGCAGATAATACATTTGAGCGATTGGTTTAAAGCGACACCAACGGTATGCTTTATAGCTTGCAATGAGCAATATGGATAGAACTCACCCGTCATGGCAGGGAAGCATCATCGACGCAGACGCCAACGCTCGAAAGGCCCCGCTGCATTAATATTCGCAGCTTCTATCTGGTTTTTTCTAGCCGTCTCTGGCTATGCGATCTACATCGTCGTGAACGAGGGACTTTCGCTTACGTCAAGTGGCAAATTTAACCGGGATAATCCGATTGCCACGATAGCCCCAAGTCAGCCCGGGCCAGTGGAACAACTTGAATTATCCAGCTCGGTAATTCTCAACGACGAGTCAGCCGCACTTTACAATCAACTAAAGCAAAAACACCTCGAGCCCGTCGAACAGGAGGAAAGTGATGAAGTCTCGGGGGCAATGGAAATTCTGGGCCCCGGCTGGTTGCTATCACAACGCGGCGACGCATTCACAATTCAATTCATCACTTCAACCAACATGGACGAACTGGTCGACTTCAGTAAGGGTTTTACCGGCCAGCAACCAGCGACAATCTATCCCTTTAAACATTCCGGTGAAGTCGTCAGCTACGGTTTGGCGAGAGGCATCTTTAATACGCTCGACGACGCCCGCGCATCGTTGAAAAACGAGCCACCGGAAATGCTGCAACACCAACCATGGATACGCCCTGTCGAGCAGGTATCCCGGCAAATCAAATCTTTTATCGAACGCTAAGCTGTCTGGTCAATGATGTTTACCGTGCCGTCCGCTACCCAGCCATCGAAAATCTCAAGCGCCTTGTCGGCAAAAGCCTGATCGTTAATATGGCAATCCAGTTCGCTAAACCGGATCGGGTCTGTCATCTGCTTTCGCATTTCGTCGCAGAACTCGGCAAATGCATCGGGGTCATGGGCCACATCTCCCGGACGATCCCACTCTTCAATACCCTGATTGGTGAGAATCACATGCACCGGACTGGCCGATTTTTTCAGGCGACTGGCAACTTCTCGCGCTGTCTCCCGTCGTTCCGCACCGTTCAAGCCGGACGACTTGATCAGCCGGTTGTGAGCGTGAAACGGACGATCCTGATACTGCTCGGGAATAACCTGCCAGCCGGCGAAATCGATCAGATCCAGACAACCCGGTGCGACGATTTGCGGAATACCGGCGCGCCCGGCATTGAGCATTCGATCTTCACCACCATTGACCACCGAACCCGCCAGCAGGTTGCCCAGTTCAGGCAGGGCAAAATCCATCACACAGACGAAACCGCCCTCGGCGGCAATACTCTCGTACGCCATTCCACCCATGCCGGTGGCGTGAAAGATGGCGACTTCAAATCCGCGGTCTTCCAGCGCGGGTTTGAGCAATTTCATGTACTTGAGGCAGGATGAACCGAGTGACGTCATGCCCACGGTGGGCCTGCCGCCGATCGGTGGTTCAACCGCTCTGGCAGCTCCCAACACCGCACCCGCGGCTTGCGACAGCGCTGCCTTGCAGACCGAATTTAATCCATAGAGCCCACCGGCCCAGAGAATCATTTGTATGTCGGCAGACAATCGATCCGGCGGAATCAGCGGCGAGAACGACACTGTCGACACCACGTACTTGGGCACACCCAATGGCAATGCCTGGCAGATATCCAGCGCAGCATCGGTGCCCATGGTTCCACCCAGAATAACCACGCCATCAAACTTTCCCTCGGCGTGCATCGAGCTTGCCAGCGCGCTGGCGCCTGTGGCCATAATCTGCATCGCGGCGTTTTCATCACCGCTATCGATCGCAGCCTGAATCGAACTGCCCGCTGCCTGCGCGACCTGATGTTTGGATATGTCGACCGCGCGCTGCGGTTCACCCAGCACAGAAATATCCATGCTCAGAACACCGCCGCCCTGGCTCAGCACCCGCTCGGCCATGTATTCCAGCTCATCGTTCTTGGTATCGTAGGTGCCTACGATCAATATGATTTTATCGGTCATGGGGTATTCCGGGTATTGAGGTGCGGCCACAATGGCCGGG
>CAKZSB010000139.1 GCA_937920585.1 uncultured Granulosicoccaceae bacterium
ACCCGCATAGTGCTCTCCCTTTGATGATTAACGTTTATACCGGCTGGCCGGCATTCTGTTACTGACCATAGCGAGCCAGCCAGCTTGCATATGTATCAACCTGTAACAGCCTGATCCGTATACCCTGTTGCTACCCGGTAAGCGTCGATCTCCCCCTGCAATCCGGCAAGCCGTTCATAATGCGCATTAGTGAAAAGAGTCATCCGACTCGCCATGGAGCTTATATGAGAATCAACACAAACCTGCTATTTGGCCTCGGCATCGCCTGCACGGTCGCCGCCTGCGGAGGAGATAGCGCAACCGTAACCGGGTCAGATAACTCACCCACGCTGTCGGAATTCAGCCTCAGCGACGCGAGTGACGCGGGCAGCGCATCACTGCTGAACTACAGTATGCCGGGCGTTGACGGCACTTCTCGACGCGAGAATGCTGTGGTTGTTTTGCCCGCCGGTGAAACCCCTGAAGGAGGCTGGCCGGTAATTGGCTGGGGCCACGGTACGACGGGTGTGGCCGATGCCTGCGCACCATCGGCAAGCGAGAATTTATCGGGCTACGCCGAGTACCTCAACGCCTGGCTGGCCGCAGGCTACGCCATCGTCGCCCCTGACTACGAGGGCCTTGGCACTGAGGGCGGTCATCCCTTTCTGCACCTCGACAGTGAAGGGCGCTCGATCAACTACGCTGTAGAAGCTGCTGTCAATGCCATGCCTGAGTTATCCAGCCGATACGCGGTGCTGGGTCATTCACAGGGCGGACATGCTGTGCTGGGTGCGGCCTCTCTGACCGATGAAAATCCCGATGTGACAATGGTCGCTGCGGTCGCGCTGGCGCCGGCCTCGCAAATTCTGGCACAGGGGGTTGTCGTCGATTCAATTTACACCGATACCACATTAACTGACCAGGAGCGCGTTGCCGCAGCCGTGAGCGATCTGGGATTTACCGCACTGATTGCGCACGCCGTAAAAACCGTCATACCGACCTATGATCTGGATGCTGCCTACGGTGCGGACGGCGCAGACTTGCAGCAACTAACCGAAACAACCTGCCTGCCGCAACTACGCGAATCACTGGCTGTCAGCGTGCCGCCCGTACTGCTCACCAGCAACAGTATCGACACGTTCATAACCGATGATACGGCCACCAACGACGATGTAATAACCTATTTCGAATCTGTAGAACCTGGTGATCGCGCTATGGGCGTGCCACTGCTTATCGCGCAGGGGCTAACCGATACCACCGTGTTCGCGTCATCATCATCGACACTGCTGGCACAGTTATCGGCTGTCAGTGACACCGATATCGACCCGACGCTTACCACCTATGAAGGCATTGATCACGGCAGCATCTTACCGGCAAGCTTCAACGATGCAGTGGCCTTTATCGCTACACAATTTGCAAACCAGCCATAGCAGCCAACTAACGTAGGCCATAAGCGCCAGCGCACTCGCCATCAACAGATCGACGGGTGCGTTGGCGCACGAGTGGCCTGTGATTTGATGCTGAAGCTGCAACCGGATCAATCAGCCTGAAACTGCTGCATCGTCGACGCCACCCACTGATGGAAAACATGCGTTGGTCCGTCCATCACAGCTGAAAATTTGCCACCATCAAAACGCGGACCGTGCCGGCCCGCCTGCATACCCTCCACCACGCCAATATCTTCTTCGAACACACCTTTCCACAACTGTGCGTTCTCAGCTCTGATCGACTGATACTGTGGATCGGCCGCCCCTTCTTCAGTGTAAAACAGGGCGACGTGCTCGATCGTTCGATCGGTGGCCACAGGCTCCAGCACCAGCGCAAACGTGTGATCACGGTGCACGCCAAGCAATACGTTTGGAAACAGTGCGATGTACTCGGCGCCGGTATTCCATTTCTCAGCCAGCGCATCAAAATCCGGTAACACCTGCTGCTGATCGTTTACGAGCTGGCGATAGACCTCCGACCCCTGGCCCGAGAAGTGACCGGCGTGCTCGATATGGTAGTGATCCTCCAGCTTTGAATAGCTGTTCAAGCCCGGGTGAATCGATGGCAGATGATAGCTTTCGCAATAATTCTCTACCGCAAGTTTCCAGTTAGTGTTAACTGCCAGTTGAAATGTGGAATCAGCGGCATTGCCGAATACCGGACGATCGAACTCCTGCCAGCGTTCCAGTAACGCACTGGCGTATTCCTCAAAGGGTGCTGCCGTGCCCGAGATGTTCACAAACACGACCCCGAGCCACACCACCACCGGGAATTCCACCAGCCCGAGTTCATCACGATCAACGCTCTCGTGGCAATCAACGCCCGAACCACCCACATGCGGCGTTGCTTCGAGCTTTCCGTCGAGCCCGTAGCACCAGCTGTGATACGGACAGCGAATGACCCGGTGCACCTTTTTTGGCTCCTGAACCAGAATCATTCCACGATGGCGGCAAGTGTTCTGATAAACGTGTATGGCACCATCATGATCCCTGGCCAGCAGCAATGGCACACCCAACAGGCTTAGCGGCTTCACATCGCCGTTGTTGGGCACGTCACACTCGAAACCCACCCCGGACCAGTTATCGAACAGCAGCGCCTGACTCTCCACGCGAAAGACCGCGTCGCTCGTATAGTGCTCATTGGGCAAGCCATGAGCCGATTCAATATCCCTGAGCACAGGTGCAAGTGGATCAGTCGGGGTGACAGGCATGAGGAACGGATTCCAGAGAGATGGAAACGGATTTTTAGCTCATGGGGGACAGAAGATCAATAGCCTTATGCTTACGCTCGATTAAGCCAGGCTAATGCATTTCAGCACTGACGATCACCCCACAGTCAAAGCCCGCCTTCAGCAACCAGATGCTTCTTTATGAACGGCTCAACTACTGCCCAATACCAGCCAGAATCAAACTGCTCAAGATCAACATGCCCTGCCTCTGGAAGTAGTTCAAGTACCCTGGGTTCCGGCAATGCATCGTACAACAGCTGCGAGTCATCGATAGTGGTGTAGGGATCTGCAGCGCCACTCAACACGAGGGTTGCGGCTTTCACACGACTCGCTTCAACGGCCGGTGCAAGGGCGGACGCGGGTATGCCAATGCGATGTTCTATCTGGCTCGACAACAACGGAGTGAGTAACCGCCCACCGGGAAATCTTGCAGCCAGTCGATTCGCGATTGCTGTACGTGCATCCGGGTAGACAGACTCCAGGACTAACACTTGCACGTCCAGCGGCGGGTTCGCCAAAAGGGCTGCAGCCCCGCCCATCGAAACACCGACAACCATAACTGGCAGTTCAGGCGCGACCTTTTTTAGAAAACCAAGTCCCGCCTGTGCATCCAGTGATTCCAGGTAACCTAACGTGATCATCTCGCCAGGGCTCTCGCCATGTGCCTGAAAATCAAAAACAAGAGACGTGAAACCCATCTCCAACAGATGCTGTGCTCTGCTCACCATCTGCCTGCGACTGGATCGAATACCGTGCATCAGCAGCGCGACTGCTCTGGCCTCCTCAGCTTTAAATAGCCATCCAGAGACTTTTGATCCCGAGTTCGAAGTGAAGTTAACGTCTACCGCTCCGGCCGGGGTTTGATCCATCCGCATCGGAACCGGTTGCGTTAACAATGTTCCCACAGTCCAGACAAATCCAGCACTTGCCAATATCCCGAGTACAGAAAATATCAACAACTTCCTGCTCATCGCAGGTAATCTCGTCTCGTCATTAAGCTGTCATCCGGATTACGCGCTGTTTGTGGTGGTTCGCCTGCTTCAACGACAGGAACCTTGTTGTTCGTACGATAGTGAGACAAATGAAGCAGCCCTCGAACAGAGATGCACCGTCATTGATGATCTTCGCTACACGCACAATGCGACCAGAACTTTTTTTACCGGGACGGCGGCAGAATACCGGAAGAATTTGCGCGGCCACTCAATCTCAGGGGATAGTGACATGCTTCACCCAATAAGGCGCCAGCCAGCCCAGCAGGCCACCATTTAGCCCACCCGCCACAACTGCCTCAATACTGTTACTTAAAGCCAGCGCACCAAGACCACCGGCTGCAGCACCACCGAACAGTTGAACGGCCCAGCCATGAGAAAACGCGTCTGGCACCAACTCAGGTGCTCTCACGAGCCCGACGAACAACCCCATAAAAACAACTACGCCAAACTGACGCCAATCCCCAAAGGAGAACACCAGCGTGAAAACACCGAACACCAACGCACAACCAAGGCAGC